>CAYYJV010000009.1:0-21455 GCA_964472225.1 uncultured Candidatus Saccharibacteria bacterium
TCAAAAGAACTCTTTTCTTTAGTTAAATTCTCCAAAAAAATACTGGGAGATTTCGGCTTCAAAAAAATGAAGGTCTACCTTTCCACCAGGCCAAGAAAATTCGTAGGAAATGCCAAAATATGGCAAAAAGCAGAAAACTCCCTCAAATACGCCCTGGAAAAATCAAAAATAAAATACCTGACTGACCGGGGTGGAGGCGCTTTTTACGGACCGAAAATCGATATTAAAATTGAAGACTCAATCGGCCGGGAATGGCAGCTTTCAACCATTCAAGTGGATTTTAATCTCCCTGAACGCTTTGACATAACTTATATCGACCAAAAAGGCAAAAAACAAAGACCAATAATGATTCATCGCGCCATTTTGGGGGGACTGGAAAGGTTTATTGGGGTTCTACTTGAATATTACGGGGGCAATTTGCCTCTTTGGCTTTCTCCCGTTCAGGTCTGGATAATACCGATAGGTTCCCGGCATAAAAAATACGCCGCAAGTGTGCACCACCTAATAATGCACAACGGGTTGAGGGCTGAACTGAAAAATGAAAATGAAACTGTTTCCAAAAAAATCAGAGAGGGAGAGCTCCAAAAAATCCCCTATATGCTGGTAATCGGAGACAAGGAAATGAAAACAAAATCTGTTAGAATAAGAGAGAGAAGCAAGGGGGACATAGGACCTATGCCAATAAATAAATTTATAGAAAAATGCCAACCCTATCTCAACCGACCAAAAATTTAATCCGAAAATATTTTTCCGGCTACCAAGCCCTTCAGGAAAAAAAGAAGGGAGGCACAATCCATGTGGACGAAGTGGCCAGCCAGGTAGCTTCCTTTTATGAAAAAATAAGGGGGATTGTAGATTGGCGGGAAGAGCATTTGCTGAGAAAAACGGCTATTGAAAGGGCTCTCAAGAGAAGGCTCTTTTTGAAGAGAAACGGCGAAGACATCGCAGAACCCCTGATCCAAGAATTAATCAGAGGCGGGCACTTCCCAAACGACGCCATACCCGAAGAAAAAATTCCCAAAGTTCAAAGATTGATAAATAAGTATATTTTCATTATTGACAACGCTCCCAGACCCGCCAGAGAAAAGATGAAATTCCGGCTTTACGACTGGATTTTAGGGATTGCCGCCTGCGAAGTCGAAGAAATTATCTCGCCCCCCCTGAAAGAAACGGCGCTGATAGATTTCATGCTGGAAAATATGGCAGAAATGGTCGAGGTTAAAAAAATAGAAATTACCCAGGAAGAAAAAATTACTCAACTATATGTCGCCATCCAAAAAGCTCTCTTCAAATTTGATCCACCGCTAATAAGTTACCACCTTCTGAATAATTGGTATGCCGACTGGCATGAACTTTCCCAAGAAAAGTTGGCAGAAATCACTGAAAATATATATTCTATTTGGGAAAAAATCGAAAAAGAATTAAAACACCCCCTAGCTGAAAAATTCCACAATATTTGTGAGAGATACGATACTCCCTACTTAATTTTGGGGGATATAATTTTAGCCGATTACCAAAAAGCCAAAGAAAGTTTAGAAAACCCCGGTCTTCTGGAAGAAAAAATTAGAGAAGCCTACGGCGCAAGACTTAAAAAGGTAAAAAGCAAAATGGGGAGAGCCGCTATTTATAGTACCCTTTCTATTTTCTTCACCAAAATATTGGTGGCCTTTAGCATAGAAGTGCCTTTTGACCGCTATGTCACGGGTGATTTCAGTTATTTCGCTTTGGGGCTAAACATCTTAATCCCTCCTCTCCTAATGTTTTTTCTGGTATTAAGCATCCGGCCGCCCTCAAGGCAGAACGAAGAACTGGTAGTAATGGAGGTGATGAAAATAGTGTATGAAAGCGAAAGAAAAAATATTTATGAAATCAAGCCTTCTCCAAAAAGAGGGTTTATTCTGAATACCATAATTGTCATCCTCTACCTATTGAGTTTTATAGCTTCTTTCGGTTTGATTATCTGGGGCCTTCAGAAATTAAACTTCAGCGCCCTCTCTATACTCATCTTCCTAATGTTTATTTCCTTAATTTCTTTTGCCGGCACAAGAATCCGCCAGCGCGCCAAAGAACTGGTGGTAGAAAAAGAAAAAGAAACTTTCTTGCGCACCTTCGTAGATCTTTTTTCGCTGCCCATCCTTCAGGTGGGTAGATGGTTGTCAAACCAATGGACCAAATATAATGCCATTGCCGTTTTGTTTAATTCCCTGCTGGATATGCCGCTTCAAATTTTTGTGGAATTCCTGGAACAGTGGCGAGCATTTTTGAAAGAGAAAAAGGAAAAAATTCACTAAATCAACGAATAGCGAACCTGTTACGAATTTACGAATGGCCGTATTCGCTTATTCTAATAAATTCGTTATTCGTTGATTTTAAAGGTCGAAAATCTTCTTAAATCAATTAAAAATAACAGATATGAATATCTTTAAAATCAGTCTATTAAGTTTAATTCTGCTGTTTGCCTTCGGCGGCGCACTAGCCCAAGGAGAGGCACAAAAAGAGGCGGCTCTGGATGAGAATATTCGGGCAGAAGATTTGGAGGTGCAAGAGCCCACTTTGTTGCCCGACAACCCCTTCTATTTCCTCAAAAATCTGGGGCGGGGCATCCAATCTTTCTTCACCTTTGATCCTGTCAAAAAAGCAAAACTAAGGCAGAAATTCGCCAACGAAAAACTGATAGAGCTTAAAAAGTTAAGCGAACAAGGCAAAGGTGCGGAAGTCATTCAAAGAGCTGCTGAAAGCTACCGAAAAGAAGTGAAAAAGATGAAAGAGGCCGCGGAAAAAATCAAAGAGAGAGCCGAAGAATCAGAAAGGGTCGGCGTCTTCCTCGACAAATTCATTCAACACCAGGCTCTTCACCAAAGAGTCCTCCAAAAGCTGGAGGAACAGGTTCCTCCCGAAGCTTTTGAAAAAATCAGCGAAGCCCGTGAAAGACACCTTGAAGGATTCGGCGAAGTAATGACAAAACTTGAGGAAAATAAAGAAAAACTCAGGGAAAGGCTGGAAAACAACCTCCAAAAAATCAAGGGAAGCGAATTTAAGGAATTTAAGAATTTGGAAATCCTGAAAGAGTTAGAGGAAAAAGTCCCGGAAGCTGCCAGAAAAGCTATCCGCGAAGCGAAAGAAAACACCCTTAGAAAACTGAAAATAAAAATAGAACAGCTGCCGCAAGAAACGCTGGAAAAATTCAAGGCCTATACGGAAACAATCAGCGGAGCAAAGGAAAAACAGATGGAAATTCTGGAAAACTTGAAAGAAAGACTGCAAGAAAAACCGGCCATTATGGAAAAAATCATTGAATCCAAGGAAGGCATACGAGCGAGAATCGAAGTCAAAGAGCGGGAGAAAACCATGGAGAATACCGCAGCCTGCATCCAATTGTGGGATCCGGTTTGCGGAAAAGACGGCAAAACCTACAGCAACAAATGCTTTGCCAAATTGGCCGGAGTGGAAGTAGCACACGAGGGCGTTTGTCCATCCACTGGCACAAAAACGAAAACCCAAACACAAAATTTAACTCCGACAACAGAAACCCCGACAAAAGAAGCTCCAACGACTAACGCAGCAGAAGCGATCAGAAAGCAAATGGAAGCAACGCAGCAGCAACTAAAGCAACTGCAAGAACAATTAAAAATCCAGCGCTAGGCAACAAAAGAAATGTCAACGAAAAACGGCTCTTGAAGGAGCCGTTTTTCTGTTATATTATAAGGGGGAAATGAAATATTATATTATCACCTACGGTTGCCAGATGAATAAAGCCGATTCAGAAAGAATAGCCGCCCACCTAGAAAAGAAAGGTTACCAACCTGCCTCAGAGCTTAATGAGGCGGATTTAATTGTGGTCAATATGTGTTCGGTTAGGCAGTCAGCCGTAGATAGAGTTTTTGGC
Source organism: uncultured Candidatus Saccharibacteria bacterium (assembly GCA_964472225.1). Classification (GTDB taxonomy): domain Bacteria; phylum Patescibacteriota; class Minisyncoccia; order Minisyncoccales; family MHMH01; genus CAYYJV01. Next base: position 3,887 of record CAYYJV010000009.1, read on the forward strand.
TTAAGCCAAAAACTCTCAAAATTAAAAATTAAAAATAAAAAATTAAAAACAATTTTAACGGGATGTATTTTAGAGAAAGATAAAAGAAAATTCCGGGAAATTTTCGATGAAGTCAAAAAAATGCCCCAATCCAGCTGCCCCTCGGCTTTCATCCCCATTTCTAACGGCTGCAACAACTTCTGTACCTACTGCGTAGTTCCCTATACCAGAGGGAGATTAGTTTGTCGCAATCATCAAGAAATTCTAAATGAGGTTCAAAATGCAGTAAAAAAGGGGTTCAAGGAAATCTGGCTTTTGGGCCAAAATGTAAATGACTATAACGATAAAAAGATAAATTTTGCCGGGTTGGTTAGAATGGTAAATAATATCCCGGGAGACTTTAAATTCTTTTTTACTTCTCCCCATCCTAAAAATTTCTCTGATGAATTAATTGAAGCCCTGTCTCAATGCAAAAAATTCGGCAGATATCTCAATCTGCCGGTTCAATCTGGAGATGACCAGATTTTAAAAAAAATGAATCGCAATTATTCTGTTAGGGAATATAAAAATTTAGTCAAAAAAATTAGAAAGAAAATCCCTGATATTAACCTATCAACTGATGTTATTGTCGGTTTCCCCGGAGAAACCAAAAAACAATTTGAAAATACGGTAAAATTATTTAAAGAAATAAAATTTAATTACGCCTATATTGCCAAATATTCTCCCCGACCGGAAACCGCCGCCTATCAGATGAAAGATACGGTTTCTGTTAAAGAGAAGAAAAGAAGAGAAAAAATTTTAAGAGAATTAATCGAAAAAAAATGAATAAAAAACTCATTGTTATTTTGGGGCCAACAGCTTCAGGAAAATCAGAATTGGCTATAAAGTTAGCCAAAAAATTTAATGGAGAGATAATTTCTGCCGATTCCAGACAGATTTATAAAGAACTAAACATCGGCACTAATAAGTTAACTAAAAAAGAAATGGGAGGCATCCCCCACCATCTTTTAAATATTATCTCGCCAAATAGAAAGTTCACGATCGCGAACTATCAAAAATTGGCGAAAGAAGCTATAAATAAAATTTTGAAAAAAAATAAAATACCCATCCTCTGTGGAGGCACCGGATTTTATATCCAGGCGGTGGTCGACGGCATCGTTATTCCCCGGGTGCCTCCTGATTGGAAACTAAGAAAAAAATTGGAAAAAAAGACAACCGCAGAGTTGTATAAAATTCTTAAAAAACTCGACCCCCAAAGAGCCAAAACCATTGAAAAGAAAAACCCCCGAAGATTAATCCGAGCCATAGAAATTATTACAAAAACAAAAAAACCGGTGCCGGTTTTAAAAAAATCTCCCCTCCCCTATCCGGTTTTAATAATCGGCATAAAGTTGCCAAAGGAAGAGCTTCAAAAAAGAATAAAAAAAAGAGTGGAGAAAATGATAAAAATGGGGCTAGAGAAAGAAGCTAAGAAATTAATTAAAAAATACGACCAGGTGCCGCCGCTTCAAACCATCGGCTATCAGGAATGGTCCTATAAAAACCCAAAAGAACTAATCATCCGGCACACCATCCAATATGCTAAACGCCAAATGACCTGGTTTAAAAGAGATAAAAGAATCCACTGGGTTAAAAATTGCCAAGAGGCAGAAAAATTAGCTAAAAAATTTCTAGAAAATAAATAAGGGGAGAAGAACCGTTGGCTTCCCTTGGACCCTCTCCTTGGCGAAGCGCGGTCCTCTCCCCTTGCCCCCGAAGGGGCTAAGAACTAAGAAATAGTCCTTTTATCACCATCAACAGTCCGCACCACCCCTTTTCTCCGGAATTCTTTATCGAATTTCCGGAGATCGCCGATGGTTAACTCAGAGAATTTCTTCTTCTCCATTTTTCTCCTTCCTCCTTTAAAATTCTCCTTACGGATATTCTTATTATATCGTACTTCGTCAAACTTGTCAATTCTTACTGACAAGCCTTCTTAAAATCTTATTAACAATTCCGGGGTTTGCCCTACCTCGGGTAGCCGACATTACTTGCCCCACCAAAAACTGAAGGGCATTTTCTTTTCCCTTTTGAAATTCTTGAACTGCTTTTTGATGCTGAGAAATAACCTCTTTTATAATTTTCTCAATTTTTGCTTCATCGGTTATCTGAATTAGTCCTTTTTCTTTAATGATGTGTGAAGGATTCCCTCCGGTTGAAAACATGTTCTCCAAAATCTGCTTGGCAATTTTGCTTGAAATTTTGCCCTCGTAAATAAAGGTGATAAATTCGGCAAAATTTTCCGGAGTTATCCTAAAATTCTCGCCGGTCACCGATGCTTTTTTAAGTAGTCCTTGCAAATCGGTAATCAGATAATTAGTGCAAAGTCTTGCTAGTTTTAAAAACTCATCCCCGTTAACCTTCCTTTTGGTTTCCAATTCTCTAATCCGCTGTTTCAACTCCGACATTACTTTCTCAAAATATTCGCCGAGGTCTTTTTGTTGAACAAAAACTTCAATTGCTTTCTCTTCTATTCCATACTCCTTCTTAAATCTTTCCCGGCGTGCTTGGGGAAGTTCGGGAAGCTCACCCCCAATCTCGTTAATAAATTCTTTCGTAAAGCTAAGTGGGGGTAAATCCGGTTCCGGAAAATACCGGTAATCATGAGTTTCTTCTTTCTCTCTCTGGCTCACGGTAATCCCCCGAGTATCGTTCCAACCGCGGGTTTCCTGTATTACCTTTTTACCAGATTCTAAAATTTTTCTCTGCCTTTCAATTTCATATTCAATCCCCTTTTCTACTGCCCTAAAAGAATTTAAATTCTTAATTTCAACTTTGGTGCCCAATTTGTTTCCCTTGCCCAGCGAAATATTAGCTTCCACTCTGAGTTGTCCTTTTTCCATATCAGCATCAGAAACGCCCAAGTAGCGGAAAATCAACTGAAGTTCCTCGGCAAAAGCCCGAGCCTCTTTGGCTGAATTTAAATCTGGTTCAGTAATTAATTCCATTAAGGGAACTCCTGCTCTATTAAAATCAACCAAACTGTAATCTTTACCTTCGGGGTGAATTAGCTTGCCGGTGTCCTCTTCCAAGTGTACTTCTCTAATTCTCACTTTTTTTGAACCAATTTTTAAGTATCCCCCTCGGCAAAAAGGGATATAATACTGAGAAATCTGATAGTTTTTGGGAAGATCCGGATAAAAATAATTTTTCCTGTCAAATTTTGAATCTTCGGAAATCCGGCAATTGAGAGCCAGGCCGGTTTTGATCACCTTCCTGACGGCGTCTTCGTTGATAACCGGAAGCACACCTGGGTGGCCCAAGCAAATTGGGCAAATATTGACATTGGGATGTCTTTCCAAGGGATCGTTCTTGCAACTGCAAAACATTTTAGATTGAGTTTTCAACTCAACGTGAATTTCCAGGCCAATTGTCGGCTTGTATGTCATATTTTTGTATTATATAATAAAGTGAGTCATATGATAAACATCTTATCTGCCGGCATTGCTGGCTGTGGCGAAAAAGAGTATTTTGAGAAGTTTTCCAAATTATGCCAGAAAAAGCGAAAGAAAGTCAATGTTATAAATACCACTGACGTTATTTTGAAGGTAGCCAGAAAGACCAATCCCGAGATAAATAAGTACAATGTGTTGAACTTTCCCAAAAGCACCAGGAATATCTGGTATCAAACGGCTCTCGACCAAATACTCAACGAAAAATTAATCAAGAATGCCGTCAATATCGTCAATATCCACATTACCTATTGGTGGAAAGAGGGGCCGGAAGAGGTGGTTAATGCCCGAATCTTAAACTCATTTTTCGAAAAGTTGGATCCCGTATTTTTCATCCATATCGTTGACGGCATCGGACTAATTAAAGAAAGGGTTGACAAAGTGGCGGAAAACGTGGGCAGGGCCCTAAATGTGGAAAGCATATTACGCTGGCGGGACCTGGAATCTTATGTCACAGAACTATTCGCTCAAATAAACCGGAAAGACTATTACCTGATAGCCAGGGCCCAATCCCCCAACACTCTTTTTGACCTAATCTTCGACAATAAGTTAAAAATATATTTCAGCTTCCCGATAACTTTCGCCGAAGGAAAAACGAAAAAAAAGATTGAAAAATTCGTAAAAGAATTGGACAAAATCGCCATCGTCTTTGATCCCTTCAAGGTTGAGAAATTCGAAACTTTCATCACCAAAATGAAAAAGCTTGGGGTGGACGCCATAGTCAAAAGAGACTATCAGCTTATTGACCAGTCGGATATTGTAGTAACTTATTTCCCGAAAATCGCCCCCAGCTCGGGCACCATCACCGAAATGAATTACGCCAACTCCAGCGGAAAAATTGTTTATTTAATCTGGCCCAATAAAAAATACAGTCCGTGGACTGTTCATCCCGCGCGCAAGGTATTCGCTTCTCCGGCAGAATGCCTAAAAGAACTCCAAAAAGTAGCCCACCAAAGAAAAAAACGAAACTAGCAATACATTATTTAATAAGCAGACCTGCCCTCCTTGCCTCTGATAATATCAATACTGCTGCTGGTGCCGATGATATTGGCTCCAGCTTCCACCACTCGCAGGGCCGCCTCCATGGTTCTAATGCCGCCTGCGGCTTTAATAGGAAAATCGGGGCCTACCGCTTCCCTTATCAACTTTACGTGACGAACTTTCTCATCGATTTCAACTTTGGGCTCCCTGCCGGTAGATGTCTTAACACAATAACACCCAGCTTCTTTCGCTAAAGAAGCTGCTTTTTTTATTTCCTCGTCTTTTAGGTATCCAGTTTCAATAATCAGTTTGGTCGGCAAAATCCTGGCCAAAACCTTAAGGTCCTTTAGAACTTCCTCGTAATTACCGGCTTTAAAATCCCCGATATCCATAACGGGGTCAATTTCGTCTGCCCCGTCTTTCTTGGCCTGTTTCGCCTCTCCCGCTCGAGCCTGAGTGCTGGAAGCTCCAACCGGCCAATCAATCACGGTAACTATCTTAATACCCGTTCCTCTCAGCTCTTCCTTGGCTAATTTTATCCACCTGGGATTAATACAAACCCCCCTAAAACCATGAGTCTTGGCCTCCCGGCAAGTCCTCCGGATATCTTCCGGAGTGGCATCTGCACTCAAATTAGTATGGTCGATTATTTTAGCTATATCCATCACTATCATTTTAACAAAATTAATATTCGGAATCAAGAATTAAAAATCAAAATTGTTAATCTATGGCGATCGCCATAGATTAACAATTTTATATGATAACTAAAACATGAAAAGCTCTCGGCTTCCGAGAGCTTTATTGTTTAACTGCTCAATCCCGAACAAATTTTCGCTATCTCCCAAGAGTATTCGTAAAGATGCAGTCCCTTGCTGCAGGCTATCAGTTCACCGTCTTTCACGCCAATTTCCGAAGCCATATATTCTTTTAAGAGCTGGATGGCGGCCAAATTTGAAGGAAATCCAGCCCATAAATCCCAGGAGCGGAAATAAACCATAAAGTGCAATTTACCATACCTTATTCTTGTATCAATACCTCGTAAACAAGGGGGATCGGATAAATCAATTGAATCCTTATCGCCTACCGCCATATAGGCCTGGTTAGTACCATAGCCTCCATCTTTATACATTCTAATCACTTTCTCAATTTGCGACTCAAGATATTGGCCATAAGTGTATTGTTCTCCTTCTTTCTTATAAGAAGTCATCAAATAAGGCAGATAGTCCCTTTCAACATATTCCATGGTAGAAGGCGAAGGAATTCCTTGGGGAACATCAAGAACAGGGACCAAAGGTCTGGTGCCAGGATAATGAACGTGGATGGTTATAAAATCGAATTCCAGTCTGTACTGACCGGCATAACTGCCTTTGTCAATTTTGTATTTATGACCGCGCTCAAACAGCTTTCTGATACAAGACCGCCAAGCCTCGGGCAAATCTCTCGCCTCGATAAAAACCAAATCCAAAAACTTTTTCATCCTTACCCTCCTTTAAAGATTAAGTTTGGAACGTACTAAATTTTTAACATCTTCGAAGACATCCTCAATTGGCTTTTCGCCATTTATAATATAGGCATTATTAAAACGTTTTGGCAACACCTCGTAAATCTGCCAAACCTTTGCCAGTTTTTCTTTTTCTTCAAAAAGGGTGCGAGGCTCTCCCCTTTTGCCGATTCTCGCCATACAAACCTCGGGTCTTACTTTTAAAATTATGGCCAGGTCAGGCAATAAAAATTCTCGATTTAATTCAATAAGTTTTTCCAGATCAATCCCCGAAGCCGCTCCATAAGCGAAGGAGGAAAAAAAATAACGATCTGAAATGACCGTCCTCCCCCTTTTTAAAGCTGGAGTAATTAATTTTTCTAAATGTTCTCCCCTATCTTGAGCAAACAATTCCTGTAAATGCAGGGGGTCAACCCCGCTATCTTTTTTCTCTAAAATGTGGCGGATTTTTTTAGCGGCTTCAGAATCTTTTGTCGGTTCCTTCGTTAAAACAACATTGTGGCCATTTTTGATTAAGAAATCACCTAACAGTTGAGTCTGCGTTGACTGCCCAGAGCCGTCCAAACCCTCAAAAACAATAAATTTTCCCGAATAAGGATTTTTGAGCATACGCTTTGTCAAAGATATTTTACCATAAAATAAAAGGGTCCATAAGGCCCATCGAAAAAGCGTCATTTCAGATTCTTGGCCCACCAAAACCTAATCCTTTTTACTTTGACAGCTCAATTGTTAATGGTTGTTTATTTTTCTATTGATTTTTATATTCTTCCACCGTATTTTCTATAACCGTTAATTCCACACCGGCATCATTAAATAATTTCAAAGATAACTCATCAGCGTGGTATCTTTTTTGCGCCACCACTCTTTTAATGCCCACCCTGACAATTCTCATAGCGCAGTTGTAACAAGGAACCATTTTACAATAAAGCGTGGCTCCTTCAATTTTTATACCATCTTTGGCGCATTGCAAGATGGCGTTTTCTTCGGCGTGCAGAGTTCTAACGCAATGTTGAGACCGATTTCCTTTTTCATCAATAACCGTTCTCATTAAATGGCCAACGTCGTCACAGTGCGGTTGTCCTGGGGGAGAACCAACGTAGCCGGTGGCCAAAATAGTATGGTGTGGGCTGACAATGACAGCTCCGCTACGACCCCTATCGCAGGTCGCTCTTTTCCCAATTGATTCTATCAGCCCCAAAAAATATTCATCCCAAGCAGGCCTTTTGTTTTTAAAATTATTTTCTGCCATAAGTCCCTAAGTCATTGTAATACATTTTTACCAAGTTAAAACCCATAAGGTCAACAGGATTGGAGCGATTAGGGCTACTCTACTTCGATTCCCATATTCTTGGCGGTGCCTTCAATAATACGCATAGCGGCCTCAATATCCTCTGCATTCAAATCTTCCATCTTTTGCTCGGCTATCTTCCGAAGCTGGTCCCTGCTGATCTTGGCCACCTTTATTTGATTGGGCTGACCAGAACCTTTTTCAATGCCGGCCGCTTTTTTAAGAAGCTCGGAGGCCGGCGGCTGTTTTAATTTAAAATCGTAGGTTCTGTCTTCATAAACCGTAATTTCCACCGGAATCTTAAAGCCCTGCTTGTCTTTTGTCTGTTCATTAAACTTCTGGCAAAACTCGCCAATATTTACTCCGTGCTGCGCCAAAGCCGGACCCACCGGGGGCGCCGGAGTAGCCTGACCCGCCTGGATTTGTAATTTTACGATAGCTTTAACCTTTTTGGCCATAAATCAAATTTTTTTAATTTGAAGTGAGTCAAGTTCAACGGGCGTATCTCTGCCGAACATATTGACCAAAACTTTAACCTTCCCCCGGGCTTCATCAATTTCCGACACCTTTCCATCAAAATCCCTAAAGGGACCGTCGGTGATTTTAACGGCATCTCCCACCTTAACGTCAATTTTATATTGCGGAGTTTCTACCCCCATTTTCTTCTTCAAAATTTCCATTTCTTTGGGAGAAACGGGAACGGGGGTGGTCCCGGCCCCCACAAAGCCCGTAACGTTAGGGGTATTTCTTACCACATACCAGCTGTCGTCGGTCACAATCATCTCCACCAAAACGTATCCCGGGTAAATTTTCTCTTCTATAACCTTCCTTTTACCGTCTTTAATTTTAATTTTCTTTTCCTTGGGGACGATAACATTGAAAATCTTGTCTTCCATACCCAGGGATTCCACCCTTTGTTTAAGAGCCCTGGCTACGGCATCTTCGTACCCGGAATAAGTGTGAATAACATACCAGTTTTTCTGTTGTTCTATCTGTTGCTTTGGCATAATTATAAAATAAAAATATCCAAAAGGGTAGAGAAAATATAATCGAGGCCCCCCAGGAAAAAGGCCACAGCAAAAGAAACCCCAATAACAATAAGGGTGTATCTAATTGTTTGCTGGCGGGTGGGCCAGTTAATTTTCTTTACTTCCAACTTAACTTCCTTTAGGAAAGTGATAATTTTCATAATGAAGTTTTTAAAAAGGCCCTTGGCGGCCTCCTCTTTATATTACTAAATTAAATCGTAATGTCAAGAGGACCCCCTATCCCGCTATTTCCACGGAATCGATATAATATTTGTTGGAAATTTCGATTAAAGAAATGATGTGGATATAATCTCCCATTTTAACCAAAAATTGATATTCTTTTTCTGAGATTTTTTCTGCCCCCAAAATTTCATAAGAGCCGTCGCCATCTATCAAAAAAAGCTCTTTTTGATTCTTCTGCTCCATCGCTCTTTCCGTCAAAAGATTATCGTCTCTCGTTTCCAGAAACTTTTCCAAAACATACTGAGCTGCTCTTTGCGCCATCTCTTCTTTTTGTTTTGCTATTTCTTCTTCAAGGGCGGGAAGCCTTTTCTTTTCCAACCGATGATACTGCCAGCCCAAAATCCCAATGCCGGCCAAAGCTATTACCATCGCTATTGCCATTCCCTTGATAATTTGTTTATTTTCGCTCTTCATAATCGGTGCCTATTTGATTTATACATCTAAATTCTTTACCGACCTAGCATGTGCCTGGATGAACTTTTTTCGAGGAAAAACCTCGTCGCCCATAAGTATATCAAAAATCCTGTCCGCCTCCTTGGCGTCTTCGATGGTGACTTTCAATAAAACTCGGTTTGCCGGATTCATAGTGGTTTCCCATAGTTCGGTGGGATTCATTTCCCCAAGACCCTTGTAGCGTTGAATGGAAACACTTTTTTCTTTTTTCATTGAGTTTAAGACCTTGGCTTTGTCGGCTTCGGTGTAAGCGTATTCCACTCTTTTGCCGCTCTGAATCTTATACAAAGGAGGCTGAGCAATATAAAGATAACCCTGCTCAATAATCTGCGGAAAATAACGATAAAACAATGTCAAAAGCAGGGTCCGGATATGATTTCCGTCCGTGTCCGCATCGCACATAATGATAATGCGGTGATATCTTAATTTAGACAAATCAAAGTCATCGGCAATGGCTGTTCCCAAGGCGATAATCAGTGACTTAATTTCTTTTGAGGATAAAACCTTATCCAGCCTGGCTCTTTCAACGTTGAGAATTTTTCCCCGCAAAGGTAAAATGGCTTGAAAATGCCTGTCCCTAGCTTGCCTGGAACTGCCTCCGGCCGATTCTCCTTCCACTATGTACAATTCCGATTCTTCAGGCCGCCTGGAAGCGCAATCAGCCAATTTGCCGGGCAGTGCCAATCCTTCCAAAGCTCCTTTCCGTAAAACCGTCTGACGGGCAGCCTTAGCGGCTTTTCTGGCTTTAGCCGTCAATAGACATTTTTCAATAATGGCTCGCGCGTCTTGAGGGTTCCTTTCCAGAAAATCCGTCAGTCCGTCGGAAACCACGGCTTCTACGGCCAATCTGGCTTCGGGATTGCCCAATTTAGCCTTAGTTTGTCCTTCAAACTGTGGATCTTTTAATTTTACGGAAACCACCCCCGTAAAACCCTCCCTGACATCCTCTCCGCCCAACTTCTCTTCGCCTTTGAGGAAATTGTTCTTCTTGCCGTAATCATTCAGAGAGCGGGTCAAGGCCGTTCTAAGGCCGGTCAAATGGGTGCCGCCTTCTCCCGTATATATGTTGTTGGCAAAACTTTCCTCAAAAGGCTCCCTTTCATTGACGTATTGAAAGGCAGCTTCAACAATGACCCCTTCTTTCTCGCCCGAAGTATAAAAGCTGTTTTGGTGAGCCGGAGACGCCCCCCTAATTAAGTGCTTGATGTAGGAACGCAGCCCGCCCTCGAAATAAAAAGTATATGACTGCCCCTCCCCCTCTCTTAAATCATTAACGGTAATCCTGATGCCGCGGGTCAAATAAGCTTGCTGGCGAAGATGGTTGATAATTCTCTTTGCGCTGAATTTTATTTCTCTAAAAATTTCGGGGTCGGGCTCAAAAACAACCTGAGTGCCCGACTGCCGGCATTTGCCGATTTTCCGAACCTTAGTTTTGGCTTTCCCCTTGGAATATTCCTGGCAGTATTTCGCTCCCTCGCGGCAAACCTCTACCCTCATCCAAGAAGAAAGAGCGCAAACCACGGAAACACCCACTCCGTGAAGGCCGCCGGCTACCTGATAAGATTTGCCTCCGAATTTGGCTCCGGCATGTAAGGTGGTCATCACGGTTTCCAGAGCCGATTTTTTGGTCTGGGGGTGGCGAGAAACAGGAATGCCCCTGCCGTCGTCGGAAGTTCTCACTTTGTTTCCCGGCAAAAGCGAAACCTCAATATTCTTAGCATAACCCGCAATCGCTTCGTCAATTGAATTATCAACACACTCCCAAATCAAATGATGCAGACCTTCTGGGCCGGTACTTCCAATATACATCCCCGGACGACGCCTCACCGGCTCCAAACCCTCCAAAACATAAATATCCTTAGCTTCGTAAGTTGACTCTTTTCCTACTTTTGTTTTGCGTCTTGGCTGTTTTTTTATTCTTTTAGGTTTTTTCTTACGCACCATAATTTTTACTCAACCCCCGAGGTTAATTAAAATAATTAACCTCGGGGGTTGTTTATCGTCGGACTTGCCAAGAGGGATCTCTTTCTAGAGCTTTAATAATTTTTTGATGAATTTTATCTACCTCTTTTGAAGTAAGCGTTTTTCGATCTGATTGATAAACAATATGAAAAGCCAAATTCTTTTTGCCCTCGGGTAGCTCCTCTCCTTCGTAAATATCAAACAAATCAACATCTCGCACTAAGGGACCTCCGGCAGCGTTAATGATATTTAAAACTTCTACCACTTTGGTTTGTCGGGGAACCAAAATCGCCAAATCCCTTAGTAAAGCTGGGAATCGAGAAAGGGGCCGGTACTCGTGCTCTTCAGAACAAAGTTTTTGCAGAATTTCAAAATCCAATTCAAAAGAATTTTCATCAAGATGGCCGAGATTCTTGCCGTCAACTTTTATAGCGGCTGATTTCTTCCCCGCCTCATCATACCAAATATCGCTAATGCCCAATCTATGCAAAAGAAAATCAATGACCCCCTTGAGGTAGTAAAAATCTGGCCAACTAATGGCGGCGGCCAGTGATTTTTTTTCCGATTTTGCACTAAAAATCTTTCCCAGCTCGAAAATCTTCGTTTCGGGAAAATTTTTTATATTTTTCTCAATATTTCTCAACAAACCCGGAACCAAACTGGCTCTCAAATATTTATATTCTGAGCTTGCGGGATTTACCACCTCCACCCCTCCTCCTTCTTTAACAAAAGAATAGTTATATACCTCGGTAAAACCGCATTCTTTCAAAATATCCTTAACCATATTTTCCCAAAATACTTTGTAATTTCTTCGAGGAGACACCAAAGTAGCTATCGGAAAAGCGGCAGGTATCTTTTCGTAACCGTAAATCCTTCCAATTTCTTCAACTAAATCCTCGGGAATGGAAAGGTCCCGTCTAAACGTAGGGACTTCCACCAATAATAATGGATGTCGTAGATCTTTTATTTTAATGCTTAATCTTTGGAGAATTTTTTTAACATTCTTTAAAGAAATCCTTACCCCTAACAGGCTTTCTACATAATTTAAATTTAATTTTATTCTCTTAGGATAAACTTTCTTGGGATAGATATCTACTATATTATCGACCACTTTACCTCCCGCCAATTTTTGAATCAAGAAAATGGCTCTTCTTATGGCAAACTCTGTTAAATTCGGATCTATGCCGTGCTCAAACCTTAAAGAGGCGTCAGTTCTTAATCCTAGAGCCTTAGAACCTTTTCTGATGATATGTGGGGCGAAATTAGCCGATTCTAAAACTACTTTCTTGGTTTTCTTATCCACTGCTGGGTCTTTCCCTCCTTTAATGCCGGCAATAGCAACGGGTTTTTGAGCGTCCGCAATAACCAGGATTTTTGGATTCAAGTCGAACTTTTGGTCGTCCAGGGTGATAATTTTTTCGCCTTTTTGGGCAAACCTGACAATAATCTTTCTATTTGTAAGCTTTTCTCCATCAAAAGCGTGCAGGGGTTGACCGGTTTCCAGCATTACATAATTTGCTACATCAACAATATTATTGATTGAATTTAATCCGCAAACCCTTAACCGATCTTGCAGCCATTTTGGCGAGGGACCGACTTTGACATCACCAATCACCCCAACCGTATACCGCGGGCAAGCCACCTTATCTTCGACTTCCACAGAAATGGAAGAAATAGAGGCCCGACCTTTGTGCGGCCGCACGGAGATCGGGCCTCTGTACGCTAAACCAGTGATGGCTGATATTTCGCGAGCGATCCCAAGATGAGAAAAACAATCGCCGGCCCTATTCGGCAATACATCAATATCCAATATCCAATCCTTTCCAGATTTTCTTACTTCCATTACTTCAAAACTGCGCATTGTCAAAAGCTCAGCCAATTTTTTCGGCTCGGGCAACCGCGCAATATAATCTTTTAACCAATTATAAGAAAATATCATGTTAGAATTGATTCAAAAATCTTAAATCTCCCGAATAAAATAATCGAATGTCGTTAATCTTATATTTCATCATAGCCAACCTATCCAATCCCATCCCAAAAGCGAACCCCTGCCAGTTTTTGGGATTCAATCCAGAATTTCTCAAAACATTAGGGTGAACCATGCCGGCTCCCATCATCTCCAACCAGCCCGTATGAGAACACGTAGAACATCCCCTCCCTCCGCAATTCAGACAACTCGTATCCACCTCAAAAGAGGGTTCGGTAAACGGAAAGAAGCTGGGCCTCATTCTTATTTCAACCTGCTTGCCAAAAAATCTATAGAAAAACTCTTGAATTATGGCTTTAAAATTTGCGGCAGAAACGTCTTTCCCCACCATAAGGCCTTCTACCTGGTAAAAATTAATTTCATGGGAAGCATCTGTAGCCTCATGTCGAAAAATTCTTCCCGGCACTATAATCCTCAAAGGAGGATTGTTTTTTTCCATGTACCTTATCTGCACGGGGCTAGTATGAGTTCTCAAGAGTTTGCCGTTTTTCAAATAAAAAGTGTCCCATAGATCGCGAGCGGGATGGTCTTTGGGGATGTTGAGAGCGTCGAAATTGTACCACTCGGTCTCCATTTCCGGCCCCTCCACCACCTCAAACCCCATGGTTTGAAAAATTTCCTCTATTTTCCTTCTCACCTGGGTCAAGGGATGCAAGTGGCCCGCTGTTATTTTTTTGCCGGGAGCCGTCACATCAATCCAGTCTTTTTTTGTTTGAATTTTAAGCTCTTTTTTCTTAACCATATTATTCCATTTTACCTTAAAATTAACCTAAAATCAAACCCTTCCTGTGGATAAAAAAAGCAAAGCCGGGCTCCGCCCTTCTTGAATATCGTATTCTGTTTTCCTTTCAATCTGCTTTTCCATCTTCCTCTTCTTGTCTGTATTTCCAAAGTGCTAAGAGGGTCCTACAAAAATCCGGTTAAAAAGCAAAAGGGGCGCCCAAGGGCGCCCCTTATGTCTTTATTTTTTTGAAATGTAATCGAGGGCTTTATTTTGGCTACTCTTAATCCAATATTCGCCGCAATAGGGACAGTACTTTATCCCCTGCAAAGGATCAATGGGTTCTGTATTTTCGGCGATATCCAGCTTCCTCTTACAGGCAGGACATTGAAAATGGTAAATTTTCGTTAGCAATCTTGCCTCCCTTTTACTTTAAGATTAAGGGAAGGGTGAAGTAAAAAAGAGACGGTCAAGGCGGAGATCTGGCCAATTTCACCTCCTTGAATATAAATAAAAGGGCTATTAGATTTTTCTAAATGTAGAATATCAAATTTTAAAACGGAAATCAAATTCCTGTCCTGGTTCATACGATATAGCACACCCAGCGCTTGAAAAATATGATTTGCAAAAATTTCTGTCGCGAAACCGCTTAATTAAGAATACCATAGTATTGGAAATTAAATGAAAATTTTCGCGGATAAACCAACAAAAAAAGCCCGAGGCGGACTATTCGAGCACGGGCGATGGAATCCGGGCCCATGCTTTCTGCCGTGACCCGTATAAAGCGGGCGCGACCAGATTTGAACTGGCGATCTCCTCCGTGACAGGGAGGCGTGTTAAACCGGGCTACACCACGCGCCCGCTTTATACGGGGCAGACAGGGAGTAAATTTCTATTATGTGGTTGGGTGTCTCTGTTTTTATTGCTGGAAGTTGGCGAGGGTTTGATAAATTACCACTCCAATGCCCGCGCCCACCAACAAGGTGACTAAAATAATAAAAATTGATAATTTAAGCTCGTTCATAAAATAAAATTTCTATGTGCCGGGGGTGGGACTTGAACCCACAAACCTTAGCCTTATGAAGACTCTGCTCTAACCATTGAGCTACCCCGGCGTTGCGGGGGTTGGATTTGCACCAACGACCTCGTGGTTATGAGCCACGCGAGCTACTACTGCTCCACCCCGCTATGATATTCAAGTATATATATTACACCATTAAGTTAAAATTTGCAAGGAACGGAAGGCCTGATCGTAAATATCCAAGATCTTTCTGGCTTCGTCCAATGACAACCGGTAATTCGGGTCGTGAACGATATCATCACGCATTCGGTGCGCCTCTCGAACCTGCTCAATATTAGGCAAGGTAGCCGAAGTCAATTTATCCAAACGCTCCACTAAGTTCTGACCCCCGTAACCCATTCTTTTCAGAGAAGCGTTCAGCATGTTGTCCGCCTCGATCACCGCCAATTTATACTCCGACTCGCTCCCGGTTTCCAAACGCTTTAAAATTTTATGCCATCGCCCGGTAATTCTTTTAGCTCCAAAGGGCCGAAAAGTTAAAAATTCCCACATATCTTGCATAAACATCCACTGCAAATAATGAGTGGTTAAAAGGACGAAAATGATGATTCCCAGAAAAATGCCGGCAATAACCAAAAAAGCAATTTTCACCGGCAAAAGCTTCTGCTGAATTTCGGTTGAAGTCAGAAAGGAAATGATGGCGTTAAAGTCAATGTTTAAGAAATCTAGGTTTAGAAAATCCATAATTAAAGTTTCTCAAAAATTTCTCCTACTTTTAATATTTTATCTTCTTCAAACGGCTTGCCTATGATTTGGAGCCCCACGGGCAGTTTTCCCACCTTGCCACAAGGCAAGGACATTCCAGGCAAACCGGCCAAATTGACGGCCGTCATAAAAATATCGGAAAGATACATGGAAAGAGGGTCTTTTTTCTCCCCTATCCTGAAGGCCGGAACAGGAGAAACGGGAGTCAAAATAATGTCTACTTTCTGAAAGGCCTTGTTAAAATCCTCAATGATTCTGGTTCTCACCTTTTGGGCGCGCAGGTAATAAGCTTCGTAGTGGCCCGTAGACAAAGCATAGGTGCCGAGCATGATTCGCCTTCTTACCTCGGGGCCCAATCCTTCTTCCCTGGAATTCAAATAAACCTCCATTAAATCTTTTGCCTTCCTTGCGCTCTTCCCATACCTTATACCATCGTATCTGGCCAAATTGGCAGATATTTCGCAAGGGGTAAGAATATAGTAGGCAGCCAAAGCGTAATCAGTGCCGTGGGGAAGACTAATCTCCTCAATCCTGGCCCCCGCCCCCTCGAACTTTCTGATGCCTTCTCTAACCTGCCTTTCCACCTCTTTATCCATGCCTTTGATGAAATATTCTTTGGGCACCCCTATCTTCAAATTTTGAATTTTGCTGCGTGCCGTGTGGGAATAGTGGGTGAACGGCGGGTATTTTGAATTTTGAATTTGTTTCGAGTTTCGCCGTGTGAGAACGGCGGGTATTTCGAATCTCGAATCTACTGAAGTGCTATCTTTCACATCCTTCCCCGCTATCACTTCAAAAACAATCCGGGCGTCCTCCACGGTCTTGGTAATCGGGCCTATCTGATCAAGGGAAGAAGCCATAGCAATCAATCCGTAGCGGGAAACAGCTCCATAGGTGGGCTTCAAGCCCACAGTCCCGCAAAAAGCGGCTGGTACTCTGATCGAACCTCCGGTATCAGAACCGAGGGCGTAAACTGCCATATCTGCGGCTACTGCCGCCGCCGACCCTCCAGAAGAGCCTCCGGGAACCCTGGAAAAATCGTGGGGATTGCGAGTGGGGAAAAAGCTGGAGTTTTCCGTGGAAGATCCCATGGCAAACTCATCCAAATTGGTCTTGCCCAAAATTACGGCTCCTTCCGTTTTAAGTTTTTTCACCACCGTAGCATCATATGGAGCTATGTAATTTTCTAGGATTTTGGAACCCGCCGTGCATTTCACTCCCTCCATCAGTATATTGTCTTTCACGGCGCAGGGCACGCCGGCCAGCAGCGGTATTCTCCTATTTTGAGAAATTAAGTCGTCAATTCTTTTGGCTTGCCGAAGAGCTAAATCCGGAATCACTGTCAAAAAAGCAGCAATCTTTTTGTCCAATCTATCTATCCTTTCTAAAAAAGATTTTGTCAGTTCCAAAGAAGAAAATTCCTTATTAACCAACCCTTGATGGGCCTTAGCAATGGTTAATTCTTCCAGTCTCATTATTTTAACACGGATTTTACTTTTACGTAGCCCCTTTCTTGGCAAGGCGCGGCCTCAATCAGTTTTTTTCTAACCTCCGTTTTCTCGTCTCGAGGCTGGTCTTTTCTCATAATATTTCTAATCAAACGGGGGTGAGAGGTGGGTTCTGTTTTTGAAACGTCCACCTTTTTTAACTTTTCTATATAATCCAAAATCGAGGAAAGCTCTTTCTGAAACCTCTGAATTTCTTTATCAGTTAATCCAATTCTGGCTAATTTGGCAATGTGTTGTACCTCTTTTCGACTAATCATAAATTAATAAATAAAAATTAATAAGACATAATTTAATTATGTATTATGAATTATTATGAATTATTAATTTTGAATTACTTCGGTGGTTCCAAATATTCTGTTTCCACCAGCACTTCCCGCAGTTCGGAAAGATTTTCCAAAACCAGCCCCGCTCCCCTCACTACGGCTGTCAAGGGATCGTCAATTACTTTGGTGGGAATCTGGGTTTCTTTGCTAATCAAAGTGTCCAGGCCCCGCAAAAGAGCGCCTCCTCCCGCCAGATATATTCCCCTGGACATAATGTCTGCCAAAAGCTCGGGCGGCGTTTCTTCCACCGTTGTTTTTATGGTCTCCACCACCTGCCTAATTGATTTTTCCAAAGCTTTCCTGATATCTGTATCGGAA
>CAYYJV010000010.1:0-20029 GCA_964472225.1 uncultured Candidatus Saccharibacteria bacterium
GAATTCGTTCATACTTTGAACGGTACCGCTTTCGCTATCGGCCGAATGCTAATAGCTATCATTGAAAATTACCAGCAAAAAGACGGCAGCATTTTGGTGCCAAAGGTTTTACACAAGTACACCGGTTTTAAACGAATATCAGGAGGTTCGACCTCCTAAAATTAAACGTAATATCGGGAGGTCGAACCTCCCAAATATCAAGTGAACACTGTTCTTATTCTCCACGGCTGGGGTTCCTGTGCCAAAAACTGGCAGAAGGTGAAAGAAGGCTTGGAAAAGAGAGGTTGTAAGGTTTTCTTGCCCGATTTGCCGGGCTTTGGGGGAAATCCCGCGCCTCAAAAACCCTGGTCTATAGATGATTATGCGAGTTGGGTTTCGGAGTATTGCGAAAAACAGAATCTTTCGCAGTTTTTTTTGTTAAGCCATTCTTTCGGCGGAGGGATAGCGGTGAAATTTGCCTCCCGTTTCCCGGAAAAGCTGCAGGGATTGATTTTGGTGGACCCCGCCATCAGAAGAGTAAAAGGTCCCAAATACTATTTATTTTTGGTTATGGCCAAAACGGGGAATTTGATTTTGACTGTCACTTTTTTGTCTCGCTTGAAACCCTTGCTGCGGAAAATCTTTTACAAGTTAATCGGCACCGAGGATTATCGCAAGCTTGATTTTGACAAAACCAACATCATGAAAGAAACTTTTAAAAAAGTAGTTTCAGAAGACTTAATGTGCTGTCTCGATAAGATTCGAAATAAAACTTTGATTATTTGGGGCGACCAGGATAAAATTACTCCTTTGAAAGACGGCAACTTGATTTGCCGTCACATTGGGAATGCTCGGCTGGAGGTTCTCAAAGGAGTCAAGCACGCTCCCAATTTGGAGGCTCCCGATGTTTTGGCAGAAAAAGTTTTAAATTTTATTAAGAATCTATGAGGTTTTTAATTTCTATTCTCTGGCTGGTTGTTTTTACCAAAAAACTCCTCTTTTGGGTTTATCTTTGGCAGCTGAAAGAATATCATCTGGGCCGCTTTTTAGATCACTTCCGAACTTACAAGGGCAAAAAATTAATTCTTAATTATTTTCTTCTAGGGAAAATACTAATTCTTTTGGGAATAATTTATACAGCTAAGCAGGGCTTGGCCGAGATTAAATTTGCTTTAGTCTATTCTGTGGCTTTTATCTTTTTCGTGGAGGCCCTGTTTGCTCTTAGAAGTTTTTGGCAAAAAACCTTTAAAAAGCCGGTTTT
Organism: uncultured Candidatus Saccharibacteria bacterium; assembly: GCA_964472225.1. Lineage (GTDB taxonomy): Bacteria > Patescibacteriota > Minisyncoccia > Minisyncoccales > MHMH01 > CAYYJV01. Next base: position 1,241 of record CAYYJV010000010.1, read on the forward strand.
AACTCAAAAAACAGCCGTTATTTTAAGCACCGGTATTTCATTTGAAATTTTAATTATATTTTTCCTATTTCTTTTAGAATTTAAATTAACTAGATTTACCGCTTCCCTTTTGCTTTTAGATATTTTAACTCCAATTGGTTTTTCTTTTTTGGTTTTATTTTTCCAACCAATAGCGGTAATTTTGAGGAATCGTATCATCAAAAAAGCAAAACTAAAAAGAGCCAGATTTGGCAATTTGCTGGTCATTGGAATTACTGGTTCTTATGGTAAAACCTCGACCAAGGAATTTTTGGCTACTATTTTAGCTGAAAAGTTTAAGGTTTTAAAAACCAAAGAGCACCAAAATTCCGAAGTGGGCATTTCCCGCTGCATTTTAAACAATTTGAACGAAGAATACGATATTTTCGTGGTTGAAATGGGAGCTTACAATAAAGGAGGAATAAAGCTTTTATGCGATATTGCCAAACCCAAGATTGGCATTTTGACCGGCATCAATGAGCAACATATGGCTACTTTCGGTTCTTTGGAAAATATTATTAAAACAAAATACGAATTAATCGAAAGCCTGCCGGAAGATGGAGTGGCATTTTTAAATGGTAAAAATAGATATTGTCGAGAGCTTTTTCAAAAGATTAATATCGAAAAATATCTTTATGGGGAGAATGCCGGATTGGGATTGGAGAATATCGAGGGGGCAAAAATGGTAGCTGAAAGATTGGGTATGACCGATAAAGAAATTTTCGAGGCCTGCAAGAAAATAAAAAATAAAATAGGTGGTTTTGAAATTAAAGAAGGGGTTAATGGTTTAAAAATAGTCGACGCCACCTATTCGGCCAATCCCGATGGAGTGATTTTGCATTTAGAATATTTAAAAAGTTTACCAAATAAAAAAATTATTGTTATGCCTTGTCTAATTGAATTAGGTAAGGCTTCAAAAAAGATTCATGAAAGAATAGGAGAGAAAATCGCTGAAGTTTGTGATTTGGCCATTATTACCACCAGAGACAGGTTTAAAGAAATAAAAAAAGGCGCGCCCAACGCCTTGTTTATGGAAAAACCGGCAGAAATTGTAGCGAGAATAAAAAGCTTCGCTAAGCCCGGCGACATAATTCTCCTAGAAAGCCGGCTGCCCGCCCAACTGGTAGAACGATTAACCATCAAGCAATAATGATACCATATTTCTCACGGCCGTGGAAAATGTGGTATTGTTTGTGCTGCTATTTGCCGAAAATAAAAAGTGCCGCATTCGGCTGAATGGGCACCCTTGGTTTAAAACTGTTTAGCCAGCCAACGCCCCAAATCCGCGATGCTACAAAGTATAAACACACAAACAGTTAAGGGCCACAGAATTGCAAAAATAATTACTAGTATGGTTTGGGGATTTCGTGTTTTTCGATCCGCTTCATGCAAGAATTCACCAATTAAGAACATCAGGATTATGTAAATAATAACAATAACAATAATTCCCCACGTTGGGATTACTAATTCCCCCTTTTTTTGTTAAAATGAAATCATGTTATCGTTATTTTGTCAAGAGATAACGAATAAAGAGGTTTGGGAGAGTTTTCTTTTGGGATGCAAAGAAAAAACTTTTCTGCAGTCTTGGAATTGGGGGGAGTTTCAAAAAATGATGGGTAATAAGATATGGCGACTCGCTGCATATAACTATGGGAGTCGGACTCCCATAATTTTTTCGGTGGCGTTAGCGGTAAAAATTACTGCCAAAAGGGGAAGATTCTTATTGGTGCCTCACGGCCCCAATATAATTTCCAATTTCCAATTTTCAATTTCCAAACGAATTCCAAATCCTAAATCCCAAATTCTAAACACGTTATTAGATAAGTTTAAAGAAATTGCCAAAGCAGAGAATTGCAGTTTTATCAGAATAGCCCCCCTTTTGCCGGGGACCGAGGAAAATAAAAGGTTATTCAAGGATTTGGGGTTTAGGGAGTCTCCCATGCACGCTTCGGCTTATGAGGCGACTTGGAAGCTTGATCTCACGCCTCCAGAAAAAGATTTATTAATGAATATGCGCAAGACCACCCGTTATCTTATTCGCCAGGCTGAAAGAAATTCCGACATCGAGATTATAAAGAGTAATAGATTAGAAGATGTAGAGATTTTTGACCGGCTCAATCGTAAAGTTGCTCAACATCAGAAATTTGTACCTTTTTCTTTTGAATTCACCAAAAATGAATTTGATGTTTTTTCCAAAGATGGTCAGGCCTTATTATTTTTTGGGAAATACAAAGGAGAGATTATAGCAGCAGCTTTAATTATTTTTTGGTCGGGCATTGGTTTTTATCATCAGGCGGCTTTAGATCCAAAATATCATAAAATACCCATTGCCTATCTTTTGCAGTGGGAAGCTATTAGAGAGGCTAAAAAAAGGAATTGCCGATTATACGACTTTTGGGGATACGTTAATCCAAAGCAAAACCCTAGGCATCCCTGGGCCGGCCCCACGCTTTTTAAAACGGGATTTGGCGGAGAAGCTCATGAGTATGTCAAAACCCAAGACCTACCCCTCTCCAGAAGATATTGGCTGATTCATATTTTTGAAAGATTAAGAAAGGCTAAAAGGGGTTTGTAAGTTGTAATATAAATTTTCCAATTGGAAAAATCGTATCGCGATGCAAAGATACAGAAAATACAAAAAACCATACCGAATCAGGAAAAAAAAATCTATTTTGCGAAGTCAATTTTTCAGACCGGCGATTTTGCTGCTGATTTTTCTCGCTTCCCTTTTTTACCTTTTGTTTTTTACCGATATTTTGTTGGTGAAAAAAGCTATTTTTTCTGGAGAAGAGGATTTTTTGATAAGACAGCCGCAGCCGGCGGCGGTTTGGTGCGGCCAGGAATGCTTTTTGGCAGATAAAAATGGGATGATTTTTAAAAAAGCTCCGGCAGAGACGGATTTGGTTAAGATTTTCGGGAAGAAAGAACTTCTTTCTCAAATCGGTCAGGTTTTGGAGATTGAATCTAAGTTAAAAGAGAGTTTGGATATTGAAATTGAGAGAGCCGAGATGGTTTCTTCTCAAAGATTGGACGTCGAAACTTCCGAGGGCTGGAAAATATATTTTGATTTAACGGGGGATCTTGACTGGCAGGTTCAAAAACTCGGTTTGGTTCTGGAAAAACAAATCACTCCCGAGAAAAGGAGGAATCTGGAATATGTGGATTTGAGGTTCAGCCGAATTTATTATAAATAACCTCATTCCATTAGCACTCTTGACATTTGAGTGCTAATTTTCTAATATGGATATGATGCTTACCGAGAGGCAGGAGAAAATATTGAACAGCGTAGTGCAGGAATATATTGATCGGGCTCAGCCGGTTGCCTCCCAGACGCTCGAAAAAAAGCGCAGGTTTGGCTTGTCGGCCGCCACCATCAGAAACGAGATGCAGAAATTGACCGAGGAGGGCTTTCTTTTCCAACCCCACACTTCGGCCGGCCGGGTGCCCACCGATAAGGGGTACAGATTTTTTGTGGACAAACTCCTGGAAAAAGAATTGGAGGCGTGGGCGGTGAATTGGGAGAAAGAAATTGAAAGCTCCTTGAATTTTGTCAGGGAGGCTACCAGGTTTCTTTCCGAAGAATCTTCAAACTTAGCCGTGGGATATTTGTCGGCGGACAGAATTTTTTGGAAAGAAGGCTGGAGAAGAATTTTCTGCGAGCCGGAATTTTCTCGAAGAGGATATGCAGCCAGTTTTGCAAAAATGCTGGATGATTTCGAAAAAAACATCGAAAAGATCGATTTGTCTTCCCAAATCAGCGTATATATCGGCAGGGAGAATCCCGTTTCCAGCGTTAAGGATTTTAGTCTCATCACCTTGGGGTTCTCGGAGGGTCTTTTCGCCTTTTTGGGCCCCAAGAGAATGAGTTATGATAAGAATATTGAATTATTCCATAAATTATGTCAGAGGATTTAAAAAATAAATTGGAAGAGTGCCAGAAAAAAAGAGACGAGTATTTGGCCGGATGGCAAAGAGCGAGGGCGGACTTCCTTAATTATAAGAAGGAGGAAATGGAGAGAATTGGAGAAATAGTGAAATTTGCCAACATTGAATTGATTTTAAAAATCCTGCCCGTTTTGGATAATTTCTATGAGGCCGAGAAAAAACTAAAGAGCGCGGAAACAGAAGACGTAAAAGGGTTGTTGCAGATTAGGACTCAGCTCGAAGATTTTCTTAAAAGCCAGGGCGTGGAGGAAATAAAGTTATTAGGCAAGAAATTTGATCCCAATTTCCATGAAGCGGTAGAACAAGTGGAAGCGAAAGATAAGGAATCGGGCACCATCATCGAAGAAATCCAAAAAGGTTATACCCTGCAGGGCAAAGTTATTCGTCCTGCCAAAGTCAAGGTTGCAAAATAATAATTAAACAAGGCCTCCAAAAATTTTTAATTTTTGGAGAAAGGTAGCAGTGCGCCGAACGAATCTTTCTCGAGTTGCTATAACAACTTGAGTAGAGAGTGAGGTGCAAATGATATATATGCCAAAGATATTAGGAATAGACCTCGGCACCACTTTTTCTGCGATGGCCGTAGTGGAAGCCGGGGAACCAAAGATTATTGAGAACATAGAGGGAGCCAGAACCACACCCTCGGTGGTGGCTATTACCAAGACTGGTGAGAGGTTGGTGGGAATTACCGCTAGACGCCAACAAATTACCAATCCTCAAAATACTATTTATTCCATAAAAAGGTTGATTGGCAGAAAATTTACAGATGAAGAAGTTCAGAGGGACAAAAAACTTATGCCCTATGAAATTAGAGAAAGGAGTTCTGACGGCGGAGTGGAAGTCAAAATGGGGGACAAGTGGTACACGCCTCCCGAGGTTTCAGCCATGATTCTGCAAAAACTTAAACATGATGCCGAACAAAAACTGGGAGAAAAGATAGAAGAAGCCATCATCACCTGTCCTGCCTATTTCGATGACTCTCAGAGAAAAGCCACCAAGACCGCAGGAGAAATTGCCGGCTTTAAAGTCAGAAGGGTCATCAACGAACCCACGGCCGCGGCCTTGGCCTACGGTCTTACTAAAAAGAAAGACCAGAGGATCGTGGTTTATGACTTTGGAGGAGGCACATTTGACATTTCCATTCTGGACGTTGGAGAGGATACGGTGGAAGTGAAAGCTACGGGCGGCGACACTCATTTGGGAGGAGATGATTTTGACCAGAAAATAATGGATTGGCTGGTTTCCCAATTTAAGAAAGACCAAGGGATTGATTTGTCCAAGGACCAGTTGGCCTTGCAAAGATTAAAGGAGGCCGCAGAAAAGGCAAAAATAGAGCTGTCAACCGCCTCGGAGACAGAAATAAATCTTCCTTTTATCACCTCCGACGCAGCGGGTCCCAAGCATCTTTATTACAAAATAAGCAGGTCAAAACTTGAAGAGCTGATTGACCAGTATATCCAAAAATCCCTTGAGTTAGTAAAACAAACTTTAAAAGAAGCTAAGCTGGAGCCGAAAGATATTGATGAGGTTGTTTTAGTGGGAGGACAAACGAGAATGCCCAAGATCCAAGAAGAAATTAGAAAGTTTTTTGGCAAAGAACCCAACAAAAGCATAAATCCCGATGAAGTGGTAGCCGTGGGAGCGGCGGTGGAAGCCGGCATCTTGCAGGGAGAAGTAAAAGATGTTTTGCTTTTAGATGTCACCCCTCTTTCTTTGGGGATTGAGACACTGGGACAAGTGAATACTATTTTAATTCCCAAAAACACTACTATCCCCACTGCCAAAACTCAAATTTTTTCCACCGCTGCCGATAACCAGACTTCGGTAGAAATTCACGTTTTGCAAGGGGAAAGACCTATGGCTTACGACAACAAAACTCTGGGCAAATTCATTCTAGACGGAATTCCTCCCGCGCCCCGAGGCGTCCCTCAAATTGAGGTAACTTTTGACATCGATGCCAACGGTATCCTTCAGGTTTCGGCCAAAGATAAGGCCACGGGTAAATCACAGTCAATTAGGATTGAGGGTTCGACGGGCCTTTCTAAAGAGGAAGTGGAAAGAATGAAAAAAGAAGCTGAAATCCATGCTGCAGAAGACCAGAGAAGGCGGGAGCTGATTGAGGCCAAAAATTTGGCTGACAACCTCGTCTACACCACGGAAAAAACCCTCAGGGAGGCGGGAGACAAAGTTTCAGCCGAAGTCAAAAAAGAGGTTGAAGAGAAGGCGGAAGCTTTGAAGAAAGTTAAAGACGGCGACAATTTGGAAGAGATTAAGAGGGCCACCTCCGAGCTTTCCCAGGTCATTCAGAAGATAGGCGCTCAGATGTACAAGGACCAGCAGGGAAGCCAGCAAGAAAAAGGTAAAGAAGGCCCAGAAGAAGGCGAATACAAAGAGAAAAACGTCTAATTCCTAATTGACCTAATGCCTAATAACTAAATGACTAAAATTTTAGACATTAGACATTTAGGAATTGGGATTTAATTAGAAATTAGAAATTAGTTATTAGAAATTTTGTTATGAAAGACTATTATCAAATTCTGGGCGTACCTAGGGATGCGACTCAAGAGGACATAAAGAAGGCCTACCGTAGATTGGCTCATCAATATCATCCGGATAAAGGCGGCGACGAGCAGAAATTCAAGGAAATAAACGAGGCCTATCAGGTGCTTTCTGATAGGGAAAAAAGACGCCAGTATGATCAGTTCGGCCGGATTTTCGAAGGCGGCGGCTTTCAAGGAGAGCAGCCGGGTTGGGGTTTTGGCTTCGGGCAAGGATTTACAGAAGACTTCGATTTTTCTGATTTGGGGGACATATTCGGAGATATATTCGGTTTTGGGTTCGGGAGGAAGGAAAAGGATTTGAAAAAGGGAAAAAATATAGAAGTGGAAATGGAACTTCCCCTTGAAGCTGTTTTGAAAAATCAGGAAAAAGAAATATCTTTGTATAAGATGATAGTTTGTTCCCGCTGCGAGGGGAGGGGAGCAGAGCCTGGCACAAAAGTAAAGGAGTGTTTCTCCTGTCGGGGAGAGGGGCAAGTCCAACAAATAAAGAGAACTCCTTTTGGCTCTTTCACCAGGTATACGGTTTGTCCGGAGTGCGGGGGTGAGGGTACTAGACCAGAAAAGCCATGCAATGTTTGTAGAGGTGAAGGGAGAATTAAAGGAGAAGATAAAATAAAGATATTTATCCCGGCCGGCGTAGACACCAATCAGGTGATAAAAGTGGAGGGTAAAGGAGAGGCCGGAAAAAGAGGCGGCCGACCTGGCGATTTATATATTCGCATTTTTGTCAAAAAGCATCCGGTTTTTAAAAGAAAAGGAGACGATTTGTTTTTATCTTTGCCCATTTCTTTTTCTCAGGCGGCGTTAGGCGATGAGATTGAAGTTCCCACTCTGGAGGGACGAAAGTTATTACTGAAAATTCCTCCGGGTAGTGAATCCGGAAAAATTTTGCGGATTTCTGGCAAGGGCGTTCCTCATTTTTCCGGTTTCGGGAGGGGAAATATGTACGTTGAATTGACTGTGAAGACCCCCAAAAAGCTTTCTAAAAGACAAAAGGAACTCCTTGAAAAATTACGCGAAGAAGGGTTATAATAAACCTTGAACCCTTCGAAACGCGAGCCCCGGTAACTCAATTGGCAGAGTAACGGCCTTTTAAGCCGGAAGTTGTGAGTTCGACTCTCACCCGGGGCACATTCATAATTAGTCAAGCTTGCCGCGTTCTTCAAAAACCGCCCAAGAACCGAAAAATATCGGCTCGGCCGCATTTTGTAAAAGAAAATTTTTCGTATATATGTTACAGAAATTTTAACGAAATTTCTGTTTTTTTGTTGGTGTTGACGCTTTCATTGGTTCTGATATAATTTTCTAGTAAAGTAGCACCTTAGTAAGGGGGGAATATGAATACAAAGAAAAAATTATTTGAAAGGGAGAGCGTTTATATTCAATGTTCGGGATGCACACATTGTGAAACAGTTTATCTGGACAAGAGAAATGGGAGGTATGTTCTTCCTAAATTCCATCAGAAATTTTATTTTGATTTACAATTTCCCCGACGATCGTATTGCAAGAATTGCAGAGGCGACCTGAAATTATACTTATACATATAATACAATAATACAATACACGCTTCATCAATTAAAAAAACACAGAGGATAGTTCTCCGTGTTTTTTTAATGCCCGAACTAATTCTCGCTTTGCTTGAATAATACGGGGCGAGCATTGCAGAATCATAATTATGTGTTTGCAACGCTTGCCCCGTACTTAAATCCGAAAGGATTTATAGTACCGGGGTCCCAGCAAGCCCGTAAGCCGAATTCTGTTATAATCACCCCTTTTTGGAAAAATCAGGATGATTATTGTGATTATCTATCTGGGTCTGACGTTACCGTCAGACTCAAGCGAGCTACCTTTTCACGAAAGCTCCGAGATGAATCCCAGAACTTCCGGTTTGCTCTTGCTCCCAGGCAAGGATTTAGCCGTTTCACCCTTCGCCCTAAGGCGAAGACTCGTCTCTGTTCGCACCTCTCGGATTACTCCGGACGGGTGTTACCCGCTGCCCTTTTAACCCCCGCTAAAATTTAGTAGGGGGTGAGAGTTCGGACTTTCCTCCGTCAAGTCGGACTTGACGGCAATCACTCAGCTTGCTGGGACAATAATATTTTAGCATATTTTTGGAGGCGTGTCAAATTAAAACCGCACGACGGCGTGTAGTTTTCTTATTTTTTTATATCTTAGATATCCCCGGGATAGTGAATCCGGTCAACATTATTGATTATTATCAATTACGTGTCCCCCAAAGGCGCATTTCGTCCCCCTTTTCGTCAATGCGCTGCTAATATACTAATATAAGAGTGGTTTTTTGACAATATTCAGGGAGGCTTGAATTGCCGGTAACCGCACCGAATAAGTTGTAAAAAAGAGTTAATCAAGTTAAAATAAAGGCGTCCATGAGGGCGCTTTTCAATTCCCAGACCAAAACCATTACCTTCGCTGCCTTATTGCTCGGCGTTTCGGCCCTGGCGAGCCGCCTTTTAGGATTGGTAAGGGATAGGCTGCTGGCCGGTCAATTTGGCGCTGGTTCCGACCTTGACATTTATTTTGCCGCTTTCCGGATTCCCGATTTCGTTTACGGGATTTTGATTATGGGAGGGCTTTCAGCCGTTTTTTTGCCGGTTTTTGCCGAGTACTTCACAAAGGACGAAGAAGAAGGTTGGCGTCTGGTAAGTGTCATTTTAAATTGCTTTTTAATTTTGTTAATTACTCTTTGTGGCATTTTAGCCATTTTAACCCCTCATTTAATCAGGCTAATTGCTCCGGGGTTTGATTTGGAACAGAGAGCTTTGGTTGTTTCCTTGACCAGAATTATGTTTTTGAGCCCGATATTTTTTGGCTTATCTTCCATTTTCTCCGGAGTGCTGCATTACTTCAACCGCTTTTTTGCTTATTCCATAGCCCCCATTTTGTACAATTTAAGCATTATCTTCGGTATTTTAGTTTTTGTTCCCGCCTTCGGCCTTATCGGTTTGGCTTACGGGGTGGTCCTGGGAGCCCTTTTCCACTGGCTTATTCAAATTCCGGCCGCCCGGGCCTCGGGCTTCCGCTATCTGCCGATTTTTAATTTTAAATACCCGGGACTTCTGAAGATTTTTAAGTTGATGACCTTGCGGGTTTTGGGAGCCAGCGTTTACCAGATTAATTTGATAGCGGTTACGGCCATAGCCTCTACTTTGGCAGTGGGCTCCATTTCCATTCTTAATTTTGCCAATAATCTTCAGTATTTTCCCATTGGAGTGATTGGGGCTTCTTTCGCTCTGGCTTCTTTCCCGGCTTTATCTCGGGCTTGGGCGAACGGCGTCAGAGAAGAATTTCTGGAAAGTTTTTCTTCCACCTTTCGACAGATTGTCTTTTTAATCGTCCCCGTCAGTTTATTGATTTTTCTTTTACGGACCCAAATTGTCAGATTGATTTTGGGCACTGGTGAGTTCGGGTGGTGGGAAACGAAATTGACCGCTGCATCCTTGGGGCTTTTCTCTTTGGGAATTTTTGCTTTTGCTCTCGTGCCCTTTCTGCTGCGGGCCTTTTTTTCGCTTCAGGATGTTAAAACTCCGACCATCATTGGTCTGTTTTACATACTTTTGAATTTGGCTTTATGTCTTTCTTTTGTCTGGCTGTTTTCTTTTCCTAATAGCTTTCAGGAATTTGTGGTTAATAACCTGAAGCTGGGGGGGATTGAAAATGTTTCTATTCTGGGTTTGCCCTTGGGAGTATCGATGTCGGGCACGCTTTACTTTATCTTGCTTTTGATATTTTTGCGGAAGAAAATAGGAAGGATAAGGTTGAGGGAAATTTGGCGGTCTTTTTGGAGGGTGATTTTAGCTGCCTCCTTGATGACTGTCGTCACTTATTTGATTTTGCAAATTGCTGCCGGCCTCGTTGATATAAACACCTTCGAGGGAGTGCTTTTACAGGCGATTTCCGCCCCTTTGGTTGGAGGTACAGTTTATCTCTTGGCTGCTTATCTTTTGAGATTGCCAGAAATTAAAACAATCTGGTCTTCGATCTTAAAGCAATTTATTAAAATTCCCTAAAGAGATGTTCTTTCCCGAAAATTCTTTTGGCAAAAACAATTAATAAATCAAAACAATTAACAGATCAAAACAATTAACAGATAAACTAATAGAAAAGCCCAATCATAAAATTACGCGATCGCTGAAATTTATGATTGACAGCAGGAAATAAGTTTGTTTTAATAAAATAATGTCTCCCACCAAACAAAAAATACTGCTGCTTTTATTAGCGGGATTGGCCTTTGGTTATTCTTATACTCCTCAGCAGCAATGGAGAACTTTAAAACAGACCCACCAGGAATGGAAAAAAATAAATGAAAAAAAATTAAGAGACGAAATAAGGCAGCTCTATCAATCTAAATTAATTGGCAAAAGAGAGAATCCAGATCAATCCATTACTCTGTTTTTAACCAATAAAGGAAAATTTAAAGCCCTCACTTACCATTTTGAAAAAATGCGGATTAACCAAGATAATTGGGATGACAAATGGAGAATTGTGGTTTTTGATATCCCGGAAAAATTAAAAAAGGGGAGAGATGCTTTAAGGAGAAAACTAAAAGAATTGGGTTTTTATGAACTTCAAAAAAGCGTTTTTATTTTTCCTTTTGAATGTCAAAATGAAATAGAATTTATTATTGAGTTTTTTGGTCTTCGCAGATATGTCAGGGTGGGCATTTTGGAACATATAGACAACGAAGCCCATCTCAAGAAAATTTTTAAACTGATTTAATCAATCCAAACCGATTTACCCAATTTAATAGTCAATCATAAAATTGCGCGATCGCGTAATTTTATGATTGGTGATCGTATCGTATTCCGCTTTGTTTCTATATGGAGAACATTCGTAATTTCGTAATAATCAGTCACATAGACGCGGGGAAATCCACCTTGGCGGATAGGTTTTTGGAATTAACGGGAACGGTAGATAAAAGGAAGATGCAGCCGCAGTTTTTGGATTCAATGGATTTGGAGCAGGAGCGCGGCATTACCATCAAAATGCATCCCGTTCGGATGCTCTACGAGTATCCTCAAAAATCAAAAATCAAAAATCAAAAAGAAAACAAGGAGTTTTATATTTTAAACCTGATTGATACTCCCGGGCATGTGGATTTTAATTATGAAGTTTCCAGAAGCTTGGCAGCGGTGGAGGGAGCGATTTTACTGGTTGATGCCACTAAGGGAATTCAGGCTCAAACCTTGGGGAACCTGGAATTGGCCCTGCAGCAGGAATTAGTGATTATCCCGGTTGTCAATAAAATTGATTCGTCTCAAGCGAAAATTGAAGAAACGGAAAAGGAGATTGCCGATTTGCTCAAAATAGATCCCTCGGAGATAATTAAAATTTCCGCCAAAGAGGGCATCAATGTAGAGAAGGTCTTGGAGGCCGTTATTAAGAAAGTTCCTCCGCCGGAAGGCAAAAGCTCGAAACCCGTGCGAGCTTTAATTTTTGACTCAAAATATGACCCCTACAAAGGAGTGATGGCTTTTGTCAGAGTTTTTGACGGCGAGATCCGGAACGAGGATTCCATTTATTTAATTCAAACCGGCACGCGGGGCGAAGTAAAAGAAACAGGCGTTTTTAATCCGGAGCCGAAACCCGTCGAAAAATTGGCGTCGGGAGAAATAGGGTATGTGTCTACGGGAATTAAGGAATCGGGGAAAGTCAGGGTGGGGGACACGATAACAATTCAAAATGCTCACTCTTCACGCACAGCAAATCTTAAAATGCAAAATTTGGCTTTGCCCGGCTACAAAGAGCCCCAGCCCAAGGTTTTTATAAGTTTGTTCCCCGTGAAGGCCGATAACTACGAGCTCTTGAGAAATAGTCTGGAGAGATTAAAATTAAATGACCCGGCTTTGGCGTTCCAACCCGAATCTAAAGAGGCCCTGGGGCGGGGATTCAGATGCGGTTTTCTCGGCCTTCTGCATGCCGAAATTGTTATAGAAAGGCTGAAAAGGGAGTTTAATCTGGATTTGGTTCTTTCCACTCCCTCCGTGGTTTATAAAATAATCAGGAAAAATGGCAAAGAAGAATTAATCTACACTTCGGCCGACTGGCCCTCGCCCCCCGAAATTGCAGAATCGCTGGAGCTTTGGATAAGGCTCAAGGTTTTGAGTCCGACAAGCTACCTGGGCAAAGTGCTGGAGCTCTTGGAGGGGCTGGAAGCCAAGCAGCTGGAAACCCGCTACCTGGGAGCTGAAAAAGCAGAGCTGATTTATGAGATCCCCCTGCGGGAAATTGTGGCCAAGAACTTTTATGATAAACTAAAGAGTATTTCCCAGGGCTTTGCCTCAATGGATTACGAGGTTTTGGGTTGGCGCCGGGCGAATTTAGTCAAACTGGATGTTTTGATTCTGGGCCGCAAAGAGGAAACTCTTTCCAGAATAGTCCCGGAAAAGGAAGCCCGAAAAGAGGGCAGAAAGATTGTCGAAAGGTTGAAAGAGGCGCTACCTCCCCAGCTTTTTTCCGTTCCTTTACAGGCAGCCGTCGGGAGTAATATTGTCGCTAGAGAAACCATCAGAGCCAAAGGAAAAGACGTTATAGCTCCTTTGTATGGCGGCGACTACACGAGAAAGAGAAAGCTCCTGGAAAGACAAAAAAGGGGCAAGAAGGAATTAAAAGCACGAGGGAAAATCAAGATTCCCCCCAAAGTGTTTTTAGAAATTTTTACCCGGTAGTAGAAACTTGACAAATAATTATTTTGTGAGAATAAGTTAAATTTTCACTACCTGGTTCAAACTTGATATAATAAAAGTATAATAGATTTAGAACATCGGAGCTACGGTAAAAGCCAGCATGCTGATAACCACCAAGCTGATCATTACTATCCAGATAATTTTAACTACGGTCTTACTTTTCATAATTTCTAATTTCTCAAATTCATGGTAGCAAAATATAAAAAAAATGAAAACAGCCAGCGTTCTTCTTTGGTTTTTCCAGTGGTATTGGGAGTTTTGTTGTTAGCGGTGGTGGGATTTTTGGTGAGTGCCAATCTAAAAATAGACAAAAAAAGAGCCAAGCTTAATCAGCAGCTGGAAAGTTTGAGGGCAGAGTATCGGGTTCTTTTGGAAAAGAAAGAGCAATTGCAGGCTCAAGCATCTCAGGTGGGTAGCGAAGATTATCTGGAAAAAGAAGCCAGGGAAAGGTTTAACCTGAAAAAACCCGGCGAGGAGGTGGTTACCATTCTCTCTCCCGAAGAAAAAGAAAATACAGAAAAAAAGCAGGAAACAAAGTGGTGGAATCCTTTTACGTGGTAATTCTGCGGGTATGGTTCAGTGGCAGAACGCGACCTTCCCAAGGTTGAGATACGGGTTCGATTCCCGTTACCCGCTCCGGAATTTGACTTTCTGGTATTTTACCGACTTTTTCGTGGGTGGTGGGACAGCTAATGTTTGGCCCAAATTAAAGAACGAACGATGGAATCGTTCGTTCTTGTTTTCTATTCGTCATTCTTTCAATTTCTCCAGCAATCTATCAAGAGAACAAGTTGCTAACCCAATGTATTTATCAGCTGCGCCGTAGTAAACAAAGAGCTTGCCATCAGTTACCACATTGCCTTCAGGGAACACGACATTAGCGACGTCTCCCACTTTTTCGTATTCTTCTTCTGGCTCGAGTATGGGCTCTTTTGTCCTGCCAATCACTTTTGAGGGATCATTAAGGTCTAAGAGGGCTGCTCCAGCTCTATAACAACCCGCTGCCATACCGTGGTAGATGATCAACCAACCGGCCTCTGTTTTAATCGGTGGGGCTCCTCCACCGATTTTGTTTTCTTCCCACCAATAGCGGGATTCCATTAGTATCTTATGATCATCCCAATGTTTTAAATCGTGGGAAAAAGCGATCCAAATAGCTGGTTTCTCTGGCAGATTCTCAAGGTGACAGTATGGCCAGGGAATTTGAGCTCTTACTCTGCTTTTTATGGGTTTATTTTTTCTAAACCATTCTTTGGTCCATCTTGAGGGTCTATGCAGCATTACATATTTGCCCCCAATTTTTTCTGGGAAGAGCGTTACATCTCGATTGTCAGAAAGTCTTGGCGTAATTAAACCATGCCTCCGAAACTTCCGAAAATCTTTTGTGGAAAGGAGGGCTGTAGCCAGAGATCCACCTCCCTGCCGAGGGGGCTTGGATAAAGCAACATAAGTGAAATAATATACTCCCTCGATTTCTGTAACTCTGGGATCTTCACAGCCCCATCGGTCGTACTGCTTTCCGGGGCCGAAAATCGGACCGGAAAACGCCGGTTCAAAATGGATTCCGTCTTCGCTGATGTAATGCCCTATTCTTGAAATATAATTCTCATATTCACCCACTACTCTTGGAAATAGGTGAACTTTTCCATCTTTTAAGCAAGCTGCCGGATTAAAAATTCCTGCCGATTCCCACCAGTTTATTGGATTAGGCTTTAAAATTGGATTTCCCTCGTACCTCTGAAGCATTTTTACCTCCTTCATTGTTACTCTATTTCTATTTTAGTTTTTAAAGTTCCATTTTAAAAGGCCGCTAGCGCAGCCTGTCTACCTTAAGGTTATTGTAAACAACAAAGCTTGTCAAGATATTACAAAATATTAGCAGCTTTAAATTTGGGTTAACGGTACCATGGACTAGTCCATGGTACCGTTGAGGGGGTGTCAAAAATGTACTCATTTTATAGACGGACGGGCTTGAAAACAACCTTTTAATGGGGTAAAATGAGTTCGAGCAGATTCATATACGTTCATATGAAGAAAAAACCAATCATAGTGACGGTTTCCGGAGGTGAAAACCTGCAGAGCCATCAACTGCAAAATGGTGTTCAATGTCGGCAAGGGGGGTAAAATTCAGTCAAGCTCTTGGCTGCTGGACAGATACTTTAAGAAAAACAAAAGAAGTTAGGCCGGGATAGTTTAATGTCAGATTAGTGATTTTTTTACCCTGTTAGATTTGCCGACGTAGCTCAGTGGTAGAGCAACAGTTTCGTAAACTGTAGGTCGTGGGTTCGATACCCACCGTCGGCTCTCGGTAAATCTAACGGGGGAAATGGGCCGAGAGCCCAAATCTTTCTCCCGGCTCCAAGTTCTTTAAAGGAGGAAGCATGGGAAGAGAAGCCATTTTAAGAGAAGTAGAGAGGCTGATCGAAGCGGAAAAAATGCTGGCAGATCCCACAGAAGCCAGAAAAAAACTGGAGATAAAATATCAGGAAAAATACGAAAGATTGATTGATGTTTTGAGAGTGATTGACAATGAAGACACTTTCAAAGAACTGCTTTTGAGATGTCCCAACCAGAGAAGCTATGAGTTTTTAGCCAGAGCCCTGGAAAGGGTAATAGGTCCCGCCAGAGTTATTGAGATAGAAACAAGGTGACCGTTTAGGTCGCCTTTTCTTTTTGGTAAAAATATGTTAGAGTTGATTTGGATATGGCAAATCCTTTAGAGAAAACCGAAGAATTACAAGCTAAAATCCTCCAGCTGGAGGACCGTCTTTGACATAGGCAAAAAGCGAGAAAGAATAAAGGAGCTGGAAAAGAAAATGCAGGATCCAGCTTTTTGGCAGAAAAAGGAGGAGGCCGTAAAACTTACAAAGGAGCTTTCTGATTTGCAGACGGAGGTAGCCGAATTTGAGGATTTAAAGAAAGAAACGAACCTCGAGCAATTAGCCAGGAAAATCCGAGAAAAAGAGCTTCAGGTTTTCCTTTCCGGGAAATATGATAAAGGGAACGCCCTTCTTTCTATTTATGCGGGAGCCGGAGGTCAGGACGCCCAGGATTGGGCCACCATGCTTCTGCGCATGTATCTGAGGTACTGCGACCTTAAAGGATTCAAAGCCAAAATTCTGCATCAGTCTTTCGGAGAAGCCGGGGGGCCGGAAGGTAGGGTCGGCACGAAGTCCGTTACTCTGGAAATTAAAGGAAAGTATGCTTTCGGTTTTTTAAAAAAAGAAACAGGGGTCCATAGATTAGTGAGAATCTCTCCATTTTCGGCCCAGTCCCTTCGTCATACTTCCTTTGCCATGGTTGAAGTTTTACCAGAAATTAGCAAAGATATTGAAAAGGAAATCCGCGTGCCTCCAGAAGATCTAAGAATAGAGACTTTTAGGGCTTCGGGACCCGGGGGGCAGTACGTCAACAGAAGAGAGTCGGCCGTCAGAATCACCCATTTGCCCACCAAGATTACTGTCTCCTGCCAGTCCGAGCGGCTCCAGGGACAGAATAAGGACAAAGCCATGAAGCTCTTGTATGCCAAGCTGTATCAGCTGAAAGAACAAGAAAAAGAAAAGGAAATAAAAAAAATAAAAGGAGAGCCGGTTTCCATGGGGTGGGGGAGCCAGATCCGCTCTTACGTTCTCCACCCTTACAAGCAGGTGAAAGACCTGAGGACAAACGTTGAGAGTTCTCAAGTGGAGGAGGTGCTCGATGGCAAGCTCGATGATTTTATAGAGGCCGAAATTAAATCCCATTAGAAATCTCTATTTTACGAACCTTAATTAATTATTTAAACTAAAATTAGGTTTTTGTTACCAAGGATTTCTAACGGGATAAGCATAATGATTAACTTTCGCGACATAACTAAAGTTTATCAGTCGGGGTCAAAACCCATTTTCGCCCTGCAAGATGTTTCTTTTGATGTAAAAGCGGGAGAGTTTGTTTCCATTGTGGGAAGGTCGGGAGCCGGGAAAACCACCCTGTTAAAACTCCTTTTGGCGGAAGAGGCTCCGACCAAGGGATCCGTTTTTTTTGAAGGAGTCGATGTCCACCGACTTAAGCATGCGGAGCTCCCTTATTTTCGGAGAAAAATCGGCGTCATCTTCCAGGACTACAAACTTTTTTCGCAGAAGACCACCCTGGAAAACATCCGTTATATTCTGGAGATCGTGGGAGCTTCAGAAGAGGAAATTCAGGAAAGTTGTTCCAAGGTTTTGGAAATCGTGGGTTTGCAGGACAGGGCAAATAGCTATCCCGCCGAATTGTCCGGAGGAGAAAAACAGAGAGCCGCTATTGCCAGGGCCCTAATTCATAAACCCAGAGTCATTTTGGCGGACGAACCAACGGGCAACTTGGATCCCTACCACACCAGGGACATCATCAGGCTTTTGGATAAAATAAATCAAATGGGGACTACGGTGATTCTGGCCACCCACGACAAGGATACCATTAACGCTCTTGGAAAACGCGTTATAACCCTGGAAGAGGGAAAGATTATTAGGGATGAAGAACGAGGAAGATTTATACTATGACTACCTTTAAACGCATTTTAAAATCGGGCTGGAAGGGATTTAGAGTGCAATCCGGCTTCAGTTTGGCCACCATTTTCATTATGGTCATGACTATATCCGTGGTGACCTCTCTTTTTCTCTTGCAGAAAACCACCCGCCTTTTAGTAGAAAACATTGAGGAGAAAGTGGATATGGCCGTGTATTTTGACAAAGAGTTTTCGGCAGATGAAATTATGGAGGTTAAAAAAGAGCTGTCTCAGGTGCCCGCAATTGAGAGCATAAAGTACATATCCAAAGACGAAGCTTTGCAAAAGTTCTCAGAGAGGCACAAAGACGATGAGGTGATCATGGAGTCCTTAGAGGAGGTGGGGCAGAATCCCTTGCTGGCTTCCTTGAATATCAAGGCCAGGGATGCCAACCAGTATGAAGAAATAGCCAAGGCTATAGAAAACTCTTCCTTTAGCGGCCAGGTGGCCAAAATGGATTATTACGAAAAGAAGCCCGTCATTGACAAACTCTTTTCTGTCACCGCCAGCATTAACCGGGCCGGCATCATTCTCAGCGCCATACTGGCTTTGATGGTGCTGATTATAGCTTTTAATACGGCCAGGCTAGCTATTTACAATTCCAAAGAAGAAATAGAGACAATGAGGTTGGTGGGGGCCTCCAACTGGTTCATTAAGGGTCCTTTTTTAGTGCAGGGAGCCATCTGTGGCCTTCTGGCGGCTTTGATCACCGTTGGATTGTTTGTCGTAGCCCTTTTCTTTGTTTCTCCCAAAATAGAGCTTATAGCGCCGGGAGTAAACCTTTTCGGAGATTTTTTGGAAAACATTTTTATCATCTTTCTGATTCAGTTGGCAGCCGGGGTGAGCTTAGGAATGTTGTCCAGCTGGATCGCCGTCAGGAAATATCTGAAAGTTTAATTTTTAATTTACAATGCCGGGTAGTGTAATTTGGTAACACGTCGCGCTCTGGACGCGAAGATTCCAGGTTCGATCCCTGGCCCGGCAGCCAAATAGGATGTTTTTGGAAATTTGAGGCGCCGTCTTTTTCGTCTAATTC
>CAYYJV010000011.1:0-16302 GCA_964472225.1 uncultured Candidatus Saccharibacteria bacterium
CCGCAAGGAAATTTTACACATCTTATATGCGTATAAATTTTCTTATGGTTTTAATCGGGGGTAAAGACCCCCTTAAATCTTCGGGAAACTTTCTGGTTGGGGTTGCCAGGATTTTTTAGTTTCTTGAAATCATTATATTTGGGAATTTGTCGAGGGTTTTAACCCCGTTATCTCGCCGCTTGTTTTACACGGCGACATTATCTTATTGATTTGTATTGTAAAAAGGGGGTTAAATTGTAAAGGAGCATTGATGTTTCATCGGTGCTCTTTTTTTGTTACAATGAAGTAATATGCTTTGGACGTATGTAGTCATTTTCGTGCTTTCCTGCCTTGTTTTGGTAAAGTCGGGCTCCTGGGTGGTAAGAAGCCTGACCAGGATCGCCAGATATTTGCAGGCCACAGAATTCATGGTAGCTTTCATTTTAATGGCTTTTGCCACTACGGTGCCGGAGTTTTTCGTCGGGGTTACCTCCGCCATACATCAAAAGCCCGAGCTTTCTTTCGGAAACATCATCGGCTCCAATATTATCAATTTGACCTTAGCCGTAGCCGTGGGCGTTTTGGTGGCCAAGGGCTTGAGGTGCGAGGGAACCGTCATTCAAAGAAGCTCTGTTTATACTTTGATCATAGCCCTTTTGCCGGTTTTGCTGATGTTGGACGGCAGTATTTCCCGGGTAGATGGTGTTGTTTTGCTTTTGGCCTTGCTATTTTATATGCAGCGTCTTTTTTATCAAAGCGAGAGGTTCACCAAGGTTTTTTCCAATCACTTCAACCGGGACTGGCAAAGGTTTAAATTTTTCTTAAAAGACCTGGGTATGTTTATCTTTTCTTTGGCTTTGCTTTTACTGGCGGCAGAAGGAATTGTCCGGTCTTCGACTTTTTTAGCTTCGTCTTTCAATCTTCCCTTAATGATTATCGGCGCTTTAATAGTCGCCTTGGGGACAAATTTGCCGGAGATTACCTTCGGGATTAAAGCCATCACCATGGGTCACAAAGATATGGTTTTGGGAAATTTGATGGGAGCCGTTGTGGTAAATTCCACCTTGGTTTTAGGAGTGACGGTTTTGATATTTCCTCTGGAAATTGTCAGTTTTACCCCTTATCTTATAGGCATTATTTTTATCATTGCCGCTCTCATTTTCTTCACTATTTTTGCTCACAGCGGCTGGGGAATCACCCGCAAAGAGGCTTTATTTCTTTTGTTGATTTACTTTGCTTTTGTAATTTTGGAAATCTGGATGTAATGAAAGTGTTTTTTGTTCGAGCCCTTGTAGCTTGATTTTTGTTTTGACGAAGCAGAGAAAAAATGATAAGGTGGATTAATGGCAGATTCAACCTTGTTTTTAATTGCAGCTTTTTTAATAACGGGAATTGGCGTGCTGATTATTTATTTCAGAAAGTCGCAGGTAGACCGAGGGCAGTCAGAGGCCATTAGGGATTTGGAGCGGCGCTTGACCGATTTGATGATAGCTCAATTGAAGGAAATCAGAGAGAGCCAGTTGGGTGATTCCCGAGCTATGCACCAGCAGATTTCGGCTTTCACTAAGGAAGCTACGCAGATAAGGGAAGACCTGAAGCAGGTTCAAGAAAGAGTAAAGGATGTTTCCACTTTTCAGGAAATTTTTAAAGCCCCAAAATTAAGAGGGCAGTGGGGAGAGGCCTCCTTGGAGCATATCTTGGCTCAGCATTTCCCGGAGGAATTATACAAGAGACAGTATCTTTTTTCCTCGGGAGATCAGGTGGACGCTGTTTTAAACCTTCCCAACGGGAAAATCCTGCCCATTGACGCCAAATTTCCTTCTGAAAATTTCGTCAAAATGGTTGAGGCCTCGGGTTCGGAAAGAGACGCTTTCCAGAAAAGATTCATTGCTGACGTTAGGGCGCATATTGATAAAATTGCTGCAAAGTATATAATACCTGCAGAATCCACCGTTGAGTTCGCTTTGATGTATATCCCAGCAGAAGCTATTTATTATGAAATAGTCAACAATGTCGGCCGGGAATTCGATTTGGCGGGCTACGCTGTTTCCAAGAAGGTGGTCCTCACTTCGCCAAATACTATTTATTTGACTTTGAACACCATTGAGCATTGGTTTAAAGATACTCAGATTTCCCGCCAGACCCAGGAGATTTTGAAAAGGCTCGACAGAATTCAACAGGATGCCGGAAAGCTTATGCAGGATTTCAGAAAGCTGGGCTCTCATTTAAGAAATGCCGTTTCTTCTTATGATAGCTCGGAAAGGAGATTAAATATGTTTTCCGATAAGGTCGAAAGGTTAAAAGAATTCAAACAAGTAAAACGATTAAAAGGAAAATGATCGCCGTAATTAAAACCGGGGGCAAACAATACGTTGTTTCTCCGGGAGACAAGATAAAGATAGAGAAATTAAGCAAAAAAGAAGGTTCGGAAATTGCCTTTTCCGAAGTTTTGCTTTTGGAGAAAGGAAGGCAGCTAGAGATCGGTTCGCCCCTCGTTAAAGGGGTAAAGGTGGCGGGGAAGATTTTAGAGCACGGCAAGGGAAAGAAAAAGATTGTTTTTAAATATAAGTCAAAAAAGCGCTATAAAGTAAAAAAGGGTCATCGCCAGCCCTATACCTTGGTGGAAATCACCAAGATTGAATCTAGGTAGAACCCCCTCTTTCATATATATTTATTTTATATATCTATTTTTTTATCTAGTTTTATATGTCTAGATATCTAGTATATGTTTAGTAACCGCTTACTAGTGTATATCTAGAACCGCCCATATGTAACCGCGACCTAGAACCGCCCATATGTAACTGCGACCTAGAACCGTTCATATGTAACCGCGACCTAGAACCGTTCATATGTAACCGCGACCTGTATACAACCGTTTATACGTCTCTTGTTCACGCATATGCGTTTACAAGAGACAAGGGTTTTTAGGGTTTTGCGGTATTTATTGTAATATTTATAATAATTTAAAGTATTTTTTAAGTTTTAGGTCGTTGGTAATTTTATCGGCAATGATTATATTTACGAATGGAACAACATTAAAAAGTTCGGCTAGAAATTGGATTTCATTTTCGCAAGGGTAGGGAATAACCCAGACGCTTTTTTGTAGCTGGTAAAACCCCAATTCTTTTAGTTTTAATCTTAGGGCTTCTCTGGCTCTATTTTTTTTATTGGGTATATCAAAAATTACCATGCGCCATTTTTTGTCCCAGATGGGCGGCCTTTTGATTTTTAGATTATCTAATTGAATTTCTTTAACTTTTCTTTTGCCTTTTTCTGTCAGCTCCACAATAAACTTACCGTTCTTTTCACTTAAGATTATTAATTTATTTTTGCGCATTTTCTCAAAAGCTTTTTTGAGTTTTCTTTTGTCCCATTCTTTTTTAAAATACTTTCTATTTTTTGAAATTTCTTTGGTTAGATTTAACAAAAAATATGGAGAAGTAGCAGCCACTGCCACAGCCCCAGTTATGGCTAACCCCAATAAAATATTTTTGGCTATTTCTCCATATCTTTCTCTCATATTTTTTAAATTGTTTTTAGTTTGAGTTTTTTAGTTTGAATTATTTATCTCTATCGTCCGTCTCCTCAAACCGTCCCTTGTAATTGCATATGCGCGCACAAGGGGATTTGGAATCTTTTTATATTACTTTTTATTATTTATACCTTTATACTTTTATGCTTTTATGCTTTTTATGCTATTTATGCTATTAGATTATTTTCTATTATCAAGAGCAGATTATTTTCTGTTGTCAAAGGCAGAGGAGAGGGTTTCTTCGTCGGCGTATTCCAATTCGGCTCCCACAGGTAATCCCCGTCCCAGGCGGGTGATTTTTTTATTCAATGGTTTCAGAAGACGCTCCAAATAAAGTAGGGTGGCTTCTCCTTCTGGAGTGGGGTTTAAAGCCAGAATAATTTCTTCTATTTCCGAATTCTTAACTCTTTGTATTAGTTCTTCCGTTCTGAGATCTTTAACACCCTGTTTTTTTAATTTGGATACGGTTCCGCCAAGGATAAAGTATCTACCCCGGTATTTACGGGTTTTTTCAATGGTTTCCAGATCGGTTTCTTTTTCTACGACGCAAAGCAGCGACTTGTCCCTCTTGGGATTGGAGCAGATTTCGCAGAGTTCATTTTCTCCCTCGCCCGAGCCAAGTTTATTCGAAATTTGGGCGGGCTCGAAGGGATTGAAGCAAAAAGAGCAGCGCCTTATTTTTTCTTTCAATGTTGAAATGGCATCGAGCAGCTCTTTTACTTCCTCTTTTTCCAGCCCCAATAGATAAAAAACAAAACGGGCTGCAGTTCGCGGCCCAACAGTGGGAAATTTGGAAAAAATCTTGACCAATTTTTGTATGGAAGGTGGGAACATAGTTTATTCCTGGGGCTCTATTATTTTTTCCAGATTTCTAAAACTGGCTCTAGGTTCGTCAAAATAAAGCTCCACCTTTCCAATGGGGCCGTTTCTGTGTTTGGCAATAATAATGTCGGCGATGTTTTTTCTATCGGTATTGGGTCGGTATTTGTCCTCGCGGTGGATAAACAAAACCACGTCGGCATCTTGCTCAATGGCGCCGGTCTCGCGCAAGTCGGATAAACGGGGGATCTGGGGAGTTCTTTGTTCCACCGCCCTTGACAACTGCGACAGTGCCAAGACGGGGACGTTCAGCTCCCTGGCCACAGCTTTTAGAGATTTGGAAACCTCGGTCATTTGCTGAACCATACTGACATTGGTATTCCTCGGCTCTATCAGTTGCAGATAATCTATAATAATCAGACCGAGTCCTTGGTCTGCTTGCAACCTTCTTGCCATGGCCCTCATTTGCAAAACATTGGAAGTGGCGGCATCGTCAATATATATAGGAGCTTCGGAAAGGACATCGAGGGCACGCTGTATTCTGGCAAAGTCATTATCAGCTCCCTCGGAAGACAATCTGCCGGTTCTTAATTTCCACATATCCACTTGAGCTTGAGCGGCGATTAGTCTATCAACGATTTGGTCTTTGGACATTTCCAGACTGAAAATGCCTACGGGCACTTTGGTTTTTATCGCGCAGTTTCTGGCAATATCCAGCGCCAAAGATGATTTACCCAAAGAGGGGCGGGAAGCCAGAACAATTAAATCCGCCTTTTGTAGGCCGGAAAGCATATTATCTAAATCGGTAAAGCCCGTGGGCACACCCCTTGGCCCTTTTTCGTGCTTGGAAAGTAAATCTATTCTTCCGAAAGCTTCTTCCAGAGTGTCTTTTACCCTGATGAAACGCTGGGTAAGCGATTTTTGGGCGATGCCGAAGATTCTTTTTTCCGCCTGGTCCAACAGAACGTCGGAATCTTCCGTTTCCTGGTAGCCCAGAAGGCTAATTTCATGGGAAGCTTCTATCAGGTCTCTCAAGATTCTTTTTTTCTGGACTATTTTGGCGTAACTCAGGACATGGCTGGCCGTGGGAACGGTATTGATTAATTCCGTCAGGTAGGAATTGCCTCCTATTTCTTCAAGCTTGTTCCTTTCTTTAAGTAAATTGGCCACCGACAACAAATCAATCGGTTCTCCTTTTTCAAAAAGAGTTTGCATGGTTGCGTAGATTTCTTGATGTTGGGTTTTGTAAAAGTCGCGGGGCTGCAAAAAATCCACTATTTTCAGAATAGCGTTTTTATCCAACATCAAAGAACCTAAGAGACATTGTTCTGCCTCTACGCTGTGAGGAGGAATCTTGTCGGGCAGTTCTTGTTTTGAATCATTTGTCATACTAAAACACTATATCAGTTTTTTAATTTTTGGTCCAGATTTGGTATCTTCCAGCCACCAGCCGAGCTTTATTATTCTTTTCCTTAATTCGTCCGCCTTCTGCCAGTTTCTTTTTTTCCTGAATTCTTCGCGCTCTTTCACCAGTTTTAAAACGGTCTGAGGCGCCTTCTCTGGCAGTTTTTTCCAGAAAATAAAGTTTAAGAATTCGTCGATTTCTTTCAAGAATTTTAGAATGCCCTCGGCATCATTTTTGCTCAAAAGGTTTTCATCCATCAACGAGTTCCCCAGCGTTATAAGTTCGAAAACTACCGCTATGGCTTGCGGCGTATTGAAATCATTTTCCATAGCTTTGTTAAAACGTGTTTGGAATTTGGCAATTTGAATTTCGGCGTTTTGAGCTTCAAGTTTCGAGTTTTGGATTTTTTCGACAAACTCGTCGAGACGCTCCAATTCTCTTTCGGCCTGCAAAACTACGCTTTCATTGTAATCAATGGGGGAGAGGTAGTGATTTTTTATCATTATATATCTCAACAAGCGGGGAGAATGTTTTTTTATAAAATCTTGGACAGTAACGAAATTTCCCAAGGATTTGGCCATTTTTTGACCCTTGACGGTTAAAAAACCCGTATGCAGCCAGTATTTTACCATGGGTTTTCTCCCGGAAAGAGCCTCCATCTGAGCGATTTCAGCTTCGTGGTGGGGGAAGATTAAATCTCTGGCGCCTCCGTGCATATCATACTGATAACCGAAGTATTTTTCAGCGATGGCCGTGTCTTCAATGTGCCAGCCGGGTCTCCCGAAGCCCCAGGGCGACCTCCATTTAGGTTCGCCCGGCTTGGAGAATTTCCACAAGCAAAAGTCTCCCTTGTTTCTTTTTCCCTTGGCCTCGTCGATTCGGGAAATGGCATCTTCTGCCCGCGAGGCGGTTCTACGGGAAAGTTTTCCGTAGTTTTTAAATTTTTTAATGTCGTAATATATTCCGTCTTTGATTTGGTAGGCAAAACCCTTTTCCTTCAGTTTTTTTACCTGGTTGATTATTTCTTTGATATGATCAGTGGCTCTAGCGTAGCGGGTCACGCTGTTTACTTTCAGAGCTTTCATATCTTTGAAGTATTCTTTTTCTAATTGTCGGGCTAGTTTTCGGGGAGCAATTTTTTTCTCCTTGGCTCTTTGGATGATTTTGTCATCAATGTCGGTGATGTTCTGTAGATAAAAGACGTCGTAGCCTTTTTTTCTCAAGTATTTGACAATCATGTCAAAAGCCAGGTAAGTCCTGGCGTGGCCCAGGTGAGCATGATCGTAAACCGTGGGACCACAGACAAAAAGTTCTACGATTTTGTGCTGCCGCGGCTTGAAGAGTTCCTTTTTCCTTGTTAGAGTGTTATAAAGCCTCATGATTTAACTATATCTATTTTATCATATATATGCCAAATTTAGTACTGTACAGAAAATATCGTCCAAAAACTTTTGCTGAAGTGGTTGGCCAGGAGCATGTTGTTCAGACTTTGCAGAATGCCATTTCCCAGGGGATTTTTTCCCACGCCTATTTGTTTGCGGGTCCGCGCGGAAGCGGCAAAACCACCATTGCGAGACTCCTGGCTAAAACCCTGAATTGCGAGAAGAGAGCCGCGAAAGACGCCGAACCCTGCAATAAATGCTCTTCCTGTAATGAAATTTCAGAAGGGAGAAGTATTGATTTGATTGAGATTGACGCGGCTTCCAACCGTGGGATTGACGAAATTAGAGAATTGAGAGACGGCATCAGGTTTCGTCCCACCAAGTCAAAATACAAGATTTTTATCATTGACGAATCCCATCAGTTGAGCAAGGACGCAGCCAACGCTTTGTTGAAAACCCTGGAAGAGCCGCCAGCCCACGCCGTTTTCATTTTAGCCACCACCGAAATCCACAAGATGATTCCGACAATCGTTTCCCGCTGTCAGAGGTTTGATTTCCGGAAATTAACCTTGCCCGAAATCGTGGGGAGACTGGAGTTTATTGCCAGAAAAGAAAAAGTCCGGATAGAGAAGCCGGCCCTGGAACTGATTGCTTTGAATTCGGAGGGATCGGTTAGGGACGCCGAAGGCCTTCTGGACCAAGTTTTGGTGTTTTCCGGGGCGGGAGAAAAAACAATTCGGTCGGCCGACATCAAGGAATTATTGGGAATGGTGGACGTTAACTTAGTCAGCGAATTCGTGGAATTTTTATGCCAAAATAAAAGAAAGGAGGCGCTGGATTTTTTGAACAAGATTTTTGAAAAGGGTAAAGATCCGCAGGAATTTGCCAAAGCCCTGATTCATTATTTGAGGCAGGGCTTGGTTCTGAAGATAAATCCCGATTTGCAAAACCCTATCCTGACGGGGTTTTCCCGGGAAGAGCAGTTAAGACTTCAAAGGCAAATTTCGGGATTCTCGGAATTAAGTCTGCGCCGGATTTTAAAACTTTTTTTGGAAGCCGAAGCCAAAATGAAATATTCGCCGATTCTTCAACTACCTTTGGAGTTAGCTATAATTGAAGCATTGCAAAAAGAGGAAAATTGAGGTAAAATAATAAGGCCTCCGAAATCACGAAGTGATTTTGGAGAAAAGCGGCACACCATAGAAGGCCTCTTCAGATTGCCTTTAGGCAATCTGAATGGCACGGAATGATGCTGACGCGTTGCCGGGTGGTGTAATTGGTAACACGCCACGCTTTGGACGTGGAAAGTCCAGGTTCGATCCCTGGCCCGGCAGCCAAGTATTGTCGGTTGCGAACCGATTGCCCCGTCTCTTCCGACTTTGTGCGGAAGGGTTTTTTGTTTTGCATCTGTTGCGTGATATAATAAAATTAGGGAGCTTTACAGAGATTTTTACGCGGAAATAAAACCTTGATTGTGATTTCCCTTCTTTTCGTATTTTGGTAAAATAAAAGTAGTTGTTGATAATAAATAAAGATAGTAATATTTCTAAAGGTCGACTCTTTAAATTAAAAAATTAAAGAGATAATAAAGAATCATATGAAGAAAATTTTATTTTTTGCCCTTACCGTCCTTTTTCTGTTGGGGGGCAGTTTACTGTTTGCCAACGAATCTCGGGCTTACGTTGAGCCAACCGTTATCCTTACCGGTCTTAACGACCCTCGCGATTTGGTGATTAATGACGTTGGAGACATCTTTTACGTGGATTACGAAATTGGAAATTTGGCCGTGTTGAGAAACGGAGCTGTTAACCCCGTGTCTTTGTTGTTTGATTTGAACAGGCCGGCCGGTTTGGCTTTTGATAGCGCCGGAAACCTTTATTACACAGAGAGGGGAGCCGGCACATTGAAAAGAATTACGGGAACGACTTTGTCTGACAATAACGCTATTATTCCTTCCGAAATAACCACTATTCTTACCGGTCTTGAAAATCCGGCCGATGTTACGGTTTATCCCGCCGCTCCCGATCGAGTTTATTTTGTCGAGAATGCAAAACCGGGAACCATTAAATATTACGATACCGAAACCAAAACCGTAACCACTGTCTTAACGAACCTTGATTATCCTTGGTCGTTAGCGGTAGCCAGTGACGGAACCTTGGTCTTCAGCGAATTAGGAAAAGATAGGGCGGGATACTTGCCTCCGGGCGAAACCGTTCCTCAATATCTTAAAACTTACGGTCCCATTTATGGCTTGAGTTTTGACCAAAGCGACAATATTTTCTTTACCCTTGGGATTGGTGCCACCAATTTTGGAATTTTAGGAGAAGTTTTTTCCGGCGGAACCGGAGGAACGGGAATTTATGCTACCGAAGGCAATATGCGGGTGCCCGATGTCTATCAGGATTATATCTATTGGGGTGAGCAGGCCGCCAAACCCAACGGTAGAATTTTGAAAATTCCCATTCCCGAAACTTCTTATGCGCAGATAGTGGATGGAACTACTGGAGCCGTCATTGAGACGGATTTTGGCGACACTATAACTATTCCCGCTGGAGCTTTTGACACCACTGAAACCATCACAGTTGATATTGGAGCCATACCGGAAAGTCTTGACCCCACGGCAGCCATTATTCCCCGAACTTATGTTTTTGGACCGAGCGGCTTGACATTTGATCCACCGATTTCATTAAGTTTTCATTACACGGAAGCCGACTTGAAAGATCATAATGATTCCGAGCTGAAAGTTTATTACTACGACACGGTTCTCCAAGATTGGGTTTTGGTGGGGGGCACCGTTGATGAGGTTGCTCATACCTTGACTGTTTCTGTTGATCACTTCTCAACTTACGGAGTTTTTGTTGAAGGAACAGAAGGAGAAATGGGATCTCCGGAAGTTCCCCCCGTTAAAAAATATTCTGTAGAATGGTTGCCACCCCTTACCCATGCCAAAATTACTCCTGGCCAAACTTTGCCGGTTAGTTTCGCTCTTAAAGATTTGCAGGGAAATTTCGTAAAGAATTCCAGCGTCAAAGTTAGAATATATGACGAGCAGGGAAATTCCACCGAGTGGTTTGACGCCGAAAAAAAAGCTCAAGGCGCTCCCTATGTCCGAATTTTGGAGAATTTTTACCACTTTCTTTTCCAGACCAAAGATTACCCCTGGATGTCGGGCGGTAAGCTTTATAGTTTGGAGGTCAGATTTGATGATATCTCTCCTTTTACCCTGAAGTTTCCCGTGAAGAAAAAGCACACTTTTAATCCCACCGGTCTGGGATTGCTAACCAGTGGTTTTGGAGGACTTACGGGTGGTTTTCTGATAGGGCATCTTGCCGCAAGAAGAAATAAGGGAAGATAGAAAAGACAGAATTAAAAATATTAAAAATCTCGACCAGCGAGAAGCGTTTTTAATATGTTGTTTATAAAAAGCAATCTAAAAGCTTTGGGGATGGTTTTGATTTTGGTGGTAGTTTTTACTATTACTTTTTTATTTTTCCAAAATTTTTCAGCAAAAGCCCAAGAGCAGATAAAAATTATTCCCGCGTTTTTTTCCAGCTATTCATCTGTCGGCAAGGCGGGTTGGCAGAATCCCGAGGCGGTTTTTTCTCACGACCTAGGGCAGGAGGCTGTTTTTGAAGAATTCAATATTGAGAATTCGGCTTATCTTGGGGTCGCAACCTCAACAGAAGAGATAAATGCTGCCACAACCGTTAAAACAAAAGGATCTTCTTTTTTGGCAAAACTTTGGTGGAAAATAAAAAACTTGTTTCAATCTGAAGTTCGGGCCGAATCTTCAATTTGCAAGCACGGTGCCAATCGTCCTTGCGGAACCGAGGTGGGTGCTTGCCAAATTGGAGTCCAAATTTGTGAAAATGGTGTCTGGGGAGAATGTATTGGTTCAATAGGTCCTTCTCAAGAA
Organism: uncultured Candidatus Saccharibacteria bacterium; assembly: GCA_964472225.1. GTDB lineage: Bacteria > Patescibacteriota > Minisyncoccia > Minisyncoccales > MHMH01 > CAYYJV01. The sequence continues at coordinate 11,034 of CAYYJV010000011.1, forward strand.
ATCTGCGATGGGGTTGACAATGACTGCGACGGTCAGATTGACGAAGGAGGAGTTTGCGCCGGAGTGATTAAGGAGGAAGTTTGTCAAAATGGCGAGAACAAACCTTGCGGAACCGAGGTGGGTGCTTGCCAAATTGGAGTCCAAATTTGTGAAAATGGTGTCTGGGGAGAATGTATTGGTTCAATAGGTCCTTCTCAAGAAATCTGCGATGGGGTTGACAATGACTGCGACGGTCAGATTGACGAAGGAGGAGTTTGCGATAGAACAATTCCCCCAACAGAGACCGAGCCCTCTTCTGAAGGGAGTGTTTTGGTTTTCTCTGATTTTTCCGTACCTTCAGAATATCAAGAGAATAAAATCAAAAACGTTCAGTTAAGAATGTCTTTGGCTGGCAGGGGAGAAGTGGGCGATAAATTAGTTATTGATTATTTTTATCAGGGTTCTTGGCAGGGTTTAGCAGAATTTAATTTAGAAAACGAAATTTCTAATGCTTCAAATGGCGGGTATTTTCTTTACGGCTTACCGGTTTTTGAAAGCTGGCAAGATTTAAAAAACCTAAAAGTTAGATTTATTTCTCTCGGGGAAGGACAAGTATTTTTGGACGCAGTTTGGCTGGAAGTAGAATACGGAGACGAAGAGCCCAACTCTTCTTTGGAATACCCAGCCGTCCTTTCCATGGGCACAAAAAACTTTAGAATACCCAAAACCCAGCCTGTTGTTCAGGAAGTGGTTTCCGGCTTGGACGATCCTCGAGATTTGGCGGTGGCAGACAACGGCGACCTTTATTTTGTTGATTATGAAAAAGGCATTTTGGCTTTTCTCAGAGAAGGCGAAAACAAATTCCGGGTTTTGCTTTCCGGGCTCAAGGGGCCCTCAGGCCTTGTCTTTGATAAAAAAGGAAACCTTTATCTTGCGGAAAGAAAAGGAGGGACGTTGAAAAGAATTGATTTAGGTTCTCTAGAGGCGGAAATTATGGCAGACGAGCTTTTTTATCCTGCCGACTTAGGACTGGGCTCCGATGGATTAATTTATATTGTTGAAAACGCTTCCCCGGGCTCCATTAAGGTTTTTGACCCCAAAAACGGCAACATTGAAACCGTCTTATCCGGGCTTCACTATCCTTGGGGGGTTGCCCTGGACAGCATGGACAATATTGTTTTTTCGGAATTGGGCAAACATAGAGTGGGCCTACTTGAAAAAAAGGAGGTTGCCAATTGGTGGGATTGGATTTTAGAAAAACTTGGCTTCCTTGGGAGGAACGAGCCCCGCTTTTTTAATAATTTTAACGATGCTTACGCCCTTTGGTTTGATTCTTCGAACAACCTTCTTTTCGGCTTAATGAAGCAAAAGGATTTGCCGGGTTTTCTGGGGAGCATTGATAAGGGAAAGAGTTTTCCCGGGGGTTTGGTCCCCACCGCAGGATATATTAGGGGAGTGACGATAGACAAAAAGGGGAATATTTGGTGGGGAGAACAAAAGGGCTTCGGCCAGAGCTCGATTTACAAAATAAATAGAAAATGAAGACCACCTTCTTTTATTTAACCATTTTTATAACCGGGGCTGCAGTTCTGGTTATTGAAATTTTAGGGACAAGGATTTTGGCTCCTTTTTACGGCTCAACCATTTTTGTCTGGTCTTCTTTAATTTCGGTGACCTTGGCTTTTTTGGCTTTGGGGTATCTCTGGGGAGGGAAGCTGGCGGACAGGAAGCCGGATACCGGCCTGCTTTATTGGATTGTTTTTGCCGCCGGAATTTCAATCGTTCTTATTCCAAAATACAGTAACTGGGTTTTAATTCAGACAGACAGGTTCGGTTTGAAATTCGGGCCCTTAATCGCCGCCTTTATCATCTTTTTTGCTCCTCTCTTTCTTTTGGGGGCGGTTTCGCCCTTCGCAGTCAAGATCAGGACTCGACTTTTGGATCACCTTGGAATCACCGCCGGTAGCCTTTATGCCACAGCCACCCTTGGCTCTCTGGCCGGCGCTCTTTTTGCTGGATTTTTACTCATTCCCAATTTTTCTGTGAGTTGGATTATTAACGCCACGGGTGTGATTTTAATCTCATTATTTTTTATATGGCAGATACTCGCATTAAAAAAAACAAAATAATTCCGGCTTTGGTTATTTTTCTGGCGGTTTTCTTCCTGCCTTCCTACGAGCCGACGCCGACTTATCAAGGAAGAATACTTTACCAGACCCAGAGTTTTTACGGAGACATCAAGATAATTAAAGTCGGTCCCTACCGCTGCCTTTTTGTGAACGGGGCCGGCCAGTCCTGCCTGAAGGAAGACAAGAAATCTGATTCCGCCTACATCCGGCAAATAGCCGAAGTGGTTTCTCAAATCAATCCCAGGAAGATTCTGTTGATGGGAATGGCCGGAGGAGCCGTTCTTTCTGTCCTTCCTTCCAAGGCGGAGATTGAGGTGGTGGAGATTGATCCCAAAGTGGTAAACTCAGCAAGAAAATATGATTTGATGCCAGAAAAAGACTACACGATTTTTTACGACGACGCTCGGAGATTTGTCAGAAAAAGAAACAACGATTATGACCTGATAATTATGGACCTGGCCCTGGGAGACAATTTGCCTTTTTATATGTTAACCAAGGAAGCTTTTGGAGACATCAGGAATTTAATGGCCGAAAGAGGAGTGTTTTTCATTCATCTTTCCATATTTCCCGAGGAAAAAGACGACCCGTTCTTGAATTCGGTGGTGAAAACTTTAGGTCAGGTTATGGACGGGATAGAAGTAGTTTCCACCACCCCCGAGAAACTTTCCAATGTCAGTATTCTGGGCTCTCTGGGACCGGAGATAAGATGGGAGAAATTTTACAAATTCAGCGATTTTGATCTGTCTCGGGCTTTGACGATAACCGACAATTATAATCCTCTGGAAGGGTATTTTCTCCCCCATGTTCTTGATTTAAGAAAGGGAGAGAAAGCCTTGGGATTAGATGTTTATTTGGTCAATTAATATGGCTTCTTCAGCAAAAACCGTTTCGGTCTTTTGGGCTCTGATTTTCGCGGGCATTTTTCTCCTCAGCTTTTTCGGCTTTGTTTCTGACTCGAGAGCCACCCACAATGTTACGGCCACCTACGATCAAACTCACTTTTGGTTTTTAGACGATGACGGAACCGGAGTTAATGACGCCACCGGTTGGGGGACCGGTGATACCAGCCAAGATACCAATATTACCGATGTTTCTCTTAATTCCGGGTTTCGGTTAAGATTTGGCATTTCTCAAACCAGCAATAAACCCACCTTAAACTTAAATTTTCAGCCTAAGCTTCAATTTAAAGTAGGAGGAGCTTGCAGTGATGCCTCAGGCTGGACCGATATCCCCGCAGAAACAAGCTGCGGTTCAAATGCCATTTGCCAGGATACTTCCGGTGTATTTGCTGATGGCGACAGCACCACTCAGAGGTTTACCGGAACTTGGCTGGCTGGCGGCGATGGAATTGAGACCGACGGGACTCCAAATCAAGTCACTTATACCTCTGGGGTAGGCGACGGAGAACAGCCAGAGTGGGAGTGGATGCTTCGGGTTACCAGCAATGCCGCCCATGAGACCACCTACACCATCCGCGCGGTTTATTCTGACGGCAGCGCTTTGGATTCTTATACAGTTTGTCCTACCCTGACCACTGCTGCCAACACCTCACCTAATGCTCCTTCTTTGAATGAGCCCCTGGACGGGGCAACCGGAGTCAGTCAGACCCCTGTTATGAAAACCACCGCCACAGATCCAGAATCAGATAACCTTCGCTACAAAATAGAGTTTTCCACTTCCAGCGATTTTTCCTATATTACTTTAACTTACGACCAGACCTCTTCCCAAACATGCTGGTCTGGCCAGGATGCTGATTCCAACACCGCTTATCAGTCCGGCACCCAAGCCGTCTGTACTGTTCAAACCGGCGACGCCCTGAATTCGGGCACCACTTACTACTGGCGGACCTATGTCATAGATTATGCGGGCTCAAACACTTGGATCACCTCCACCGACACTTATTATTTCACCACTCAGAGTGAAGCCGATCTCAATACCTTAACCCAAAAAGATACCACCGAAGCTATTATTTCTATCGGCCAGAGCGTAGCTACCAGCACGGTCAGATTGGGAGCTACCGTTTCCTCTTCCGCCGGCTCGGATACCCTTTGTTTAATCGCTGAAATTCAGCCGGTGGGAACCGGTTTTACCAATTCCACCAGTTATGTCACTTCCGGAATCGGAGTCTACAAACAAGGAGAAACGGGGATGGATGAAAACTGTGTTAGCTATACGGGCACTCCAGTTGACACCTATCTTACAGTTAAAGATCTTCCCGCAGGCGACTATCACTGGCAGGCCAGGGTGCAGGGGAACTCCGGCTATTCTCTCTGGTATTCTTTCCCAGATACCGGCAATGATGTTTTTTCGGATGTTTTTACCGGAACCAGCGGTAATCCCGATACCGACAAATGGACGGAAATGGAATCGGGCGCTTCGGTTAACACCGATTACGCTCTTGACAGCAATCAGCTGAAAGGAGTGATTGGCTCGGGCAACGGCACCGCCTACTTAACCTTAAAATCAAATTCTCCTCAGGTAGATTACTCTACTGACATCAAAGAAGTCTTTTTTGACGTTGACCCTTATTCTGATGCCAATTATGGTTTTAGTTTCTTTTCTGCCTCTTCCTCTGCTGCTACTGCCGATGTTTCAGCTGAAAATAACTGGATTAGGGTGAAATTTGAAGGAGGCAATGTTTCTTTAATGAAAAAAGTGGGGGGCACGCCAACTACCCTGGGCTCTGCTTTTGATGACGGAGTGACAACCTGGAATGAGAAGTTAGATACTTTTAAGTTAAAAATTACTCCTTACAGCGTCTATCTTTATCGTTTAGAGTCCGGAAGCTATGTTGAAAAAGCTTCCGGCAACCACGAACAAACCGTTAAAAACGATTATATTTATTTAACCAACAGTGCTGATTTAAGCACCGAACAAACCAGATATCATGATAATGTCATTGTTGAAGACAATCCCAACGCTGAATCAGCCGCCGATTTCACCTTTACTATTCCCACTGTTACTCAGACCCATTACAGGTGGCGAAACGATGACGGCGGAGAGAGTGCCGGCATTCCGGATACCGGCTGGTCAGAAGATGGTATTCAGACCTGGAACTCCGGCGGAACTCAGAATGATAAAGCCTTTGCTCTGGCTTGGGATTCTGCCAACAATAAGCTCTATGTGGCTGGTTATCAAGGAACCAATGGCAATGATTTTGC
>CAYYJV010000012.1:0-10573 GCA_964472225.1 uncultured Candidatus Saccharibacteria bacterium
TTTGTCGACATAAAGCAAAATCCCCTTGGGAATCTTAAAATAGTGCAGGTAAGCTGGATTTGATTGACGTTTTCCTCTTTGGGTTCCTGCAGATTCTTGAATACCATGCTGTTCATGCTTTTGAAATCGACCACATAAAGATCGTTGTTTATGCTGATGATGGCGTCGGCTCTGCCGGAAATTATCTCTTGGGGAGGAATTTTTATTTCCGAAGCCCTGACTATTCCCAAACTGAAAAGGGTGCTTAAAATCTGCATCTGAATATAGTCTCCGTGATCAAGCATCCTTAAAACGTCGGCTGTCATTTTCTCTCGCGGAACGTTTTTGAATTTAAAAAAGATAGCCCGGCCGCATTTGCCCGCGTCAGTAATGTAAAAATGGTGCTGTTCTTTGTCTTTCTGCCTGTCCAAATAATATTTGTCGATGAGTTCTTTTAACATTTTTATCTCTTCTGCCACTGGGGTGCTCTTCGGGCTCTTTTGAGACCGAATTTTTTGCGCTCGCGCATTCTGGGATCACGAGTTAGAAATCCAGCTTTCTTTAATATTTTTCTAACCTTAGGGTCAAAAATAACTATAGCCCTAGCTATACCATGCCTAACGGCTTCCGATTGAGCATTTAATCCTCCACCTTTTACCTTAACTGAAACCTTAAATTTATCAAAGTAGTTCGTTTTTTCAAGAGGAGACAAAGCCTTCTGTTGCATCTCAATGGAGGGAAAATATTTTTCCAACGGCTTTCCATTAACTAAAAATTCCTCGCCGCCCCTGCCGGCAGTTAACCTAACTCTGGCTGTAGCGGTTTTTCTGCGGCCCACCGCCTCCAAATAACGGGTCTTCTTGGGCGCTGGGGCCGCCTTTTTCTTCTTGGGCTCTGGCCTTTTCTTGGGCGCTGGCTTCTTCTTGGAAACTTTTTTCTTGGGCATATGTTATTATTCGACTTTCAATCTTTTAATCATTTGAGAACGCAACTTATTCTTAGGAAGCATTCCCCAAACCGCTCTTCTTAAAACTTCTCCCGGATCTTTACGAAAAACTTCCCCCAGGGGAGTAGCTTTCATGCCTCCGGGGTAGCCAGAATAGCGATAATATTTCTTGTTTGTCAATTTCCTTCCGGTAATTTTCATCTTGTCTGCGTTTTTAACTCTTACAAAATCGCCTTCGTCTTTGCGCGGAGAAAAACCGGGCTTGTGTTTACCCCGCAAAAGCCGAACAATTTCAGAAGCTAATCTTCCGAGTATTTTCCCGGAGGCATCGATTGTGTGCGTTTTGCGTTTCATTATTAATTATTAATTTATTAACAAGTTCACGAGTCTAACGTGTTAACTCTTTAACTCGTTAACTATTTAATTAACTCAATTATAGCCATCTTCGCCCCGTCCGTTTTCCGGGGACCCAGTTTCCTGATCCGGGTATATCCTCCAGAGCGACCTTTGTATCGGGAAGCTAATTCCTCCGTCAGCTTTTTAACTACCCGAGGGGAGAAATATTGGAACAAAATTCTTCGCGAGGATAAATCTTTCTTTTTGGCCCTGGTAATAAACTTCTCAACAAGGCCCGAAATCTCTTTGGCCTTGGCTTCGGTGGTTTTTATTTTTTCGTCCAATATCAGGGCGGCCGCCACCGATCTTAAGAGCGCCTTGCGCTGATCTCTTTTCCTACTTAGTTTTCTTCCCCTTTTTCTTTTTCTCATGTTTTTTGCCAGCTTTTTTCTCTTTCTTTACTTTTTTAACTTCTTTCTTTTTTTCCGCGCCTTCCGCGGTTTTTTTAACAACGGAAGGCTCTTCAAAAGTTTCTTTGAATAAAGAAAAGTGGTTGATTAAAATTTCTGCAGCCTGCTTGAAAGCTTCTTCGGGAGTTAGGGTGCCGTCTGTTTCCAATTCCAAGAAAAGCCTGTCGAAATCGGTTCTCTCTCCGACTCGCATATTTTCCACCCGATAACTTACTTTTCTCACCGGAGTGAAAACGGCGTCCAGGGCAATGGTGCCGATTTCCAGTTTTCCCCTCTTTCTTCTTTCGGCCGGCTCATAACCCAAGCCGTTTTCAATCAAAACCTCTATATCCAGCTCGGCTAACTTCTGAGTCAGGGTGGCAATGTGAGCGTCTTTGTTCGCCAGCTCAACTTGGGAGGGAAGCTGAAAGTGGGCGCCCTTTACCTCTTTTGCCCCCTTAACGTGAAGTCTGGCTTTCTGCGGCTCTTCCGAATGGAGCCTGAACCTCAACTGCTTCAGATTTAACAAAATAGAGATGACGTCTTCCTTTACTCCGGGTATAGTGGAAAACTCATGCTGAACTTTCTTGATTTTAACCTGGGTAATGGCGGATCCCGGCAAAGAAGAAAGCAAAACCCTCCGCAGGGAATTGCCCACGGTTACCCCGTAACCGGGGTAAAGGCCTTCAATGACAAAAACGGCCTGGTTATCCTTTCTTTCAATAATTTTGGGGGCTGATGGTAATGGAATCATGTTATTCTCTACGAATTACGAATTTTTTACGAATATACAAATTATTTGTTATTTATTTTTGCTGTGTGCTGTGTAAACGGTGGGTATATTCGTATCTTTTCGTATTTCGTAGCATTAATTATTATTATCGAGAATAATACTCGAAAATGGCGGATACTTCCGCCGGCGGAGCAGCTTCCTCCAGGGTGGGGGCTCCCGTCACTTCAACTGTTAATTTTTTGGAATCCAACTTCAGCCAGGTAGGAGGCGTATGTTTTTTAAATAAGGTGGGGAGATTTTCAAAGATTTTCTTCCGGGAAGCGGTGGATTTCAAGGAAATCTTATCTCCCTTTTTAACCTGGTAACTGGGAATATTCACGGATCTCCCGTTAACCTGGAAATGACCGTGAGAAACAAGCTGGCGGGCCTGATTTCTGGATTTGGCAAAGCCCGAACGAAAAACAACGTTATCCAGCCTGCTTTCGAGCTTCTGAATCAAAACCTGGGCAGCATCTCCTACTCTGCCACCTTTTCTCAAAATCTCATCCACGTAGTTTTCCAGCTGCCTTTCCTTTAAATTATACCACTGCTTGAGCTTCTGCTTCTCTCTCAGCTCCTTGCCGTATTCGGAAAGCGCTGCTCCCCTTCTTTTTCTCTTCATTCCTGGCGGATAAGATTTTCTGAGAAAAGTACATTTGGGCGACAAGCATTTTTCGCCTTTTAGAAATAGCTTCATTCCCGCTCTTCGACAAATTTGGCATTTTGAATTTAACATAGAATTTGATTAAAAAAGTAAAAATTATACTCTTCTGGCCTTAGGAGGCCTAGGCCCGTCGTGAGGCACCGGGGTCACATCAGTAATAGAAATTATGTCAAAGTCTTTGGCGGCCAAAGACCTGATGGCCGAATCTCTGCCACCTCCAATTCCCTTGACGAAAATGGCAATTTTTTGAATTCCCAATTTTTTAATAGCCTGAGAAACGGCATCAGCCACCTTGGAAGCTGCAAAGGGGGTGGCTTTCTTGGTTCCCTTAAAGCCGATGCTTCCTGCCGAAGCCCAATAAATAGTTTTCCCCTCGGGATCGGTTAAGGTAATGATGGTGTTATTGTAGGTAGAGGAAATATAAACTCTCCCCTCTCTGATTTTCTTCGAGGGGGCCACCTTTATATCTTTTTGCACTGCTTTATCGACTCCTTCTCTCTCTTTTATCAGCTCTTCTCCGGTTTGTTGGATAATTCTCTTTTTTCCCATGATTTCTCTACGAATTACGAATTTCTCTGCGAATTACGAAAATGTACGAATATACCCATTGTTCACACACAGCGAAAACGATAAAATTTAATTTCGCATATTCTTAAAAATTAGTATTTCGTAGCTATCTTTTCGTATTTTATAGCCATTAGGTGGGTTCGGGAGGCGGCTTTTTGCCAGAACCCACGGTTTTTCTAACATTTCCCCTGACCGTTCTGGTATTGGTCCTGGTCCTCTGACCCCTGACAGGCAATCCCTTGATGTGGCGCAAGCCCCGCCAAGCCCCAATATCCTTCAACCTTTTAATCGCCATCATTTTTTCCCGCCTTAATTCTCCTTCAATCTTATAATTTTTTTCGATGATTTCCTTTAATCTATTCACTTCGTCCGCAGTCAGTTGGGAAGCTCGAGTCTGAGGATTGATTTTGGTCTCAGTAAGAATTTTCTTACTTAAAGACCGACCTATACCGTGGATATAGGTCAAAGCCGTTTCTATTTGTTTTTGTTCGGGAATGTTAACCCCGGCAATTCTGGGCATATCGTTTAATTAATTAGCCGCTAGGATTTAGCCAATACGGGTATGGGTATATCCCCTAGTTACTAGTGGCTAGCCTTGACGCTGTTTATGCTTAGGATTTGAGCAAATAACATAAACTCGTCCTTTCCTTCGGACGACCTTACAGTTTTTGCAAATTTTTTTTACCGATGGTCTTACTTTCATTTGCTTCTGTAAATAATCCTTCCGCGCTTCTCATCGTAAGGACTCATTTCCACGGTTACTCTGTCTCCCGGCAATATTTTTATTCTAAACATTCTCATCTTTCCTGCAAGATGGCAGAGGGCTTCCCCGCCGTCATCCAAACGCACCTTAAAATGAGCGCTGGGAAGAGCTTCAATTACTGTTCCTGTTTTCTTCAAAACGCTTTTCACCCCGTTAGAAGTTCGTCTTAAATGTTTAATGATTTTTTTTAGGCAAACCTTTAATTTATAACTATGAACCTCATTATCAGCAAGCAGAAAAATTTAGTCCAAATTTTTCTGGCTAGGACTTCTAACGGGATTCATAATATCAAATAATAAGATTGATGTCAATTCTTTCCGTGTCTGTTGGCGCTTTGTTCACCCAAAAGGGCCAAAAGCGCACCTTGGCCTTCTCTATCTCGGGGAAATCCGCAAAGCTCTTTTTTATCTGTTCAAGTTTCTTCCCGCTGACCCGTTCCTTGAGAACCATTGAATCGATGCTCGAATAAACGTTGACGGTAATTTTCAAATCCAGAGTAATTTTCCCCTCATCCAAGTTCGCCTCGGGAGCGGAAGTGGAATATGCCAATTTCAAAGAGGACTCCTGGATCTCTTTTCCTTCGGGCAACTGAGAGAGGACATATTCTCTGGCGAACTCTTCCAATTGTGACTTCTTGAGAACCAAAGACTTAATCTGGGCCTTAACCCTGTAGGAAAACTTGTCTGCCTGCTGGCCTGGTTCTGCCGGAGAACTCTCCTCAACTATTTTTTGCCAGGTCCCCCCTTCTGCGGATATATACTCCCCCGAAGAAATCAGGTCTTCCAAAGATTCTTGGCTTTTTTTGAAAGCTTCCTGGATCAAAACTTCCTTGGCTCTGTTTAAATCATCGGCGGTAACCACGGGCACCCTGGTTATTTCCCCTCCCGTCATAGGAGAGGTCGATTCTCCGTAAACGGCGGTGTATCTGGGACTCCCCTTCAATCCCGGCACGGAAAAAGTGCAAGGGGGAATATTGTATTCCTCGCCGGCGACGGAAGCCACCACTTCCACCTCTTTCTGGCCTCCGGCGGGAATAACCACCCTTTCTTTGGTTTTAAACTCGCGCAGCTCGTCGTCCTCGAAACACCAAAATCTAGTGGCGGCCACTAGAATTTGGTCTAAATGGTAATTGTTATAAACCGTAATCACTCCTTCCGCTTTTCTTTTTTTCTCCTGCGAGCCGGTAGCCGCAAACTCTCTGGATACGGTTTCCTCTGATAAAAGCTCGGTCGCCGAAAGCTCTGCCGTGGTTTCAAAAGCGGTGGACGTCATTTTGGGCCAAACATCAATTTCCGCTTTAGACTCAATTAAAAAATATCCCAAGAAAAAAAGCAGGATCACCCCTGAAAACGTTGAAATAAACAGGACTTTATTTCTTCTGTCGGTTTTGAGTTTTTTGGGCGATTTAAAGTAAAGAGGGGCTAAATTAATTTTAGCCTTCCCTCTTTCCGGAGGAATGATATCAAAACTTTTTTGGGACATTTGAAAGCAAAATTAAATTAATTTCTTGGGGATTCTTTAAAATTTCTAAAGAATGCTCCTCTTCCAAAATCTCCGAGATTTCGGGCAACTGGCTGGCGCCCCCGAAAAGGAAAAATTTATAAGGCAACCAACCCCGGGACTCTTTTAATTTCAGTTTTAAATTGCGATACCATTCTTTCATCATACCGACGAAAATTTCATTAAACTTCCTCCTCGTGGTCTCCTCCATCTTGCCGTGGGAATATTCTTCTTTGAGAATCCTGCCTCTCTCTTCCGGCAAACCCAGGGCTTCAGAAAGGGCTTTGGAGAAATCCTTGCCGCCCATTGGAAAATCAAAAATCTCTTGCAGCCCCCCGTCTTTTACCACAAATATCTGGGTTATCTCTCCTCCCACATCAAGAAAAACGCCCCCTTTTTTATCAAAAACCTTGATCAAACCCTGAACAGGATGAGCTATTTTTAAAAATTTTATTCCTAATTTTCGGAAAATTTCCCGATATTTGTTCAAGTCCTCTTTAGCAGAAAACACAGAAAGAATCACGGCTTCCGCTTCCCTCCCTTCGTATCCCTTAAAAGAAGGTGTCCGATAGCCGTCGATCTTCTGTTCAAGAAACAGCTGATCCAAAAATTCCAACTCCTGGGGAAGAATACCGGCCTCCCGAAAAAAAGCTTCGGAAACTTCCTTTTGATTGTGCCTTAAAATTTCCCCCCTTATGTCTCCTTTGAAATTTTTAATCTCCAAAGAATGTGAAGAAATTCTGGCTCTCAAAACATCCGGGGGCAAAGACAGCAGGGAGGGTTTTCCCTCGGCTTTTAAATCTTTTATTACGCCGAGAAGGGCTTTTTCCATCACATCTCGCCCAAAATCCCTGCCATCAAACACCCCAAACATATCATAATACCGAAGGGAGGTTTTACCACCAAAACTGGCTTTGACGGCCTCTGTGCCAATATCTAAAACAAGAAAATCTCTCTCCCTCATTATTTTATTATACCACCGTCTATCCTTATTCCAAAATTGCCCTGATGCGGCGGATACCGGCTCCCGAACTTTCTTCTTTGATGATTTTAAAGTGACCCAATTCTCCAGTATTTTTCACGTGAGGGCCGCCGCAAATCTCCTTGGAAAAATCCCCTATTGAATAAACCGAAACCTTCTCGGGGTATTTTTCCTTGAAAAAAGCCAAGGCCCCAGATCTTAAGGCCTCCTCATATGTCATTTCTTGTCTCTTTACTGCCAAATTCTCCTTGATTTTCTGGTTAACCAAATCTTCGATTTTTTTTAACTCCTCCTCTGTTAGTTTCCGAGAATGGCTAAAATCAAATCTCAATCTTTGAGGATTAATATCGGAACCCATTTGTTTAACGTTCTCTCCCAAAACTTTTCTTAAGGCGGCGTGAAGCAGGTGGGTGGCGGTGTGGAGGCGTGGCGAAAATTCTCCGCCGCCGCCAAACTTTCTTTGGGCGCCCGCCCGCGAAATCTCTTGATGTTTTTTTTGCGCCGCAAAGAAAGCTTCGCGGTCCTCTACTTTTCGTATCTCTTCCGTCAACTCCAGAGGGAAACCGTAAGTTTCATAAATATGGAAGGCAATCTCGCCGGTAAGGCGAGGGGTCTTTTTAATTTCTTTTAACCCTCTTTCCAGAGTTTTTTCAAACTTTTCTTGTTCTTTCTGGATTACGGTTAAAATATCTACTTGTTGTGATCTAAGCTCGGGGTAAGTCTCGCGATAAATTTCAATTGCCTTTTGAGCCAAAGACGTCAAAGATTGCTCGGCTAAGCCGAGCAACTTAGCGTATCTGATTGCTCGTCTCAGAATTCTTCTTAAAACATAGCCTCTTTCAACATTAGAAGGCAAAATTCCCTCGGAAATTAAAAACGCTGAAGCTTTAATGTGGTCGGCAATGATTCTTTTTGCTTTCTCGTTGTCTCCCGAAATTTCATTAATAATCGGTAAAAATAAATCGGTTTCAAAAACGGTGTCTTTTCTCTGCATCACCATAGCCAAACGCTCCAACCCCATGCCGGTATCAACGCCTTTCTGTTTCAGCGGGGTTAATTTTTTATTTTTATCTTGATAATATTCGTTAAAAACCAAATTCCAGATCTCTACGCCTCTGATATGAATTTCGGTGGTGGGACCGCAGGGCCCCTCTTCGCCCGTCGGTCCCCAAAAGTTGTCTTCCTTGCCGCATTTTTTGATTTTTTCTTCCGGAATCCCCAGTTTTTTCCAAATTAAAACAGATTCTTCATCGGCCGGCACTTCTTTATCTCCTTCAAAAACTGTAAAAATGGCGTCTTCCAATGATAGCCCCAACCTTTCAAAAAGAAATTCGTAAGCGAACCGTATCGCCTCGGTTTTAAAATAACTTCCAAAACTAAAATTTCCCAGCATTTCCAAAAATGTTAAATGGGCCTCGTCCCCTACAGCTTCAATATCAGAGGTCCGAAAACACTTCTGACAGGAAGCCACTTTATTTCCGTAAGGTGACTCCTTGCCTAAAAAATATTCCTTGAATTGCTGCATGCCGGCGGTAGTAAAAAGAACCGAGGGATCAGCCGGTAAAAGCGAACTCGAGGGAGCAATAGTATGCTCGCGTTCAGCAAAAAAATCTAAAAATTTTTTTCTTAGTGCGGACGAATCCATAACTTAAAAATTAAAAATATTGGGAAAATATTAAAATTCCTATAACTGCTGCCCCAAAACAGGCAATTAAAACTATAGCGGCGAAAACATCCTTAATTTTTTTCACTTTATAATTATTCTGGGGATAAATGATATCTAAAAATTTCTCAATTACTGAATTCATCAATTCTAATACCAAGACTAATATGATTATTAAAAATAAGATTGCTTTTTGGGTTATAGATAAACCAAAACAGAACATGGCAATAATCACCAACAATCCAATCAAAACCATTATTCGGAATGGCTGCTCTTCTTGGAAAATAACTTTAAGACCAGAAAAAGCAAATTTAAAACTGGCGCTTAATTTTTTGAAATTAACCATAAGTTTAACAATTATATTTTACTATCTTAATTTTTCGGAGTTCATCATCCGTAATTCAATAATATCAAAACCCCTTACTTTTTGCAAAATAAGGGGTTTAAATCTTCCCTTTTGCGATAATAAATAACCTGCACCTCGGGGTCTCTTAAAGCAATGCCCCGAGCCAAGCTGAACTGATCTTCCACAAAATAGTCGCACCCCCCTTCCAAAACTACTCGTACTTTAAACTCCAAGGGGGATTCTCCTTCCTTAGGAAGAAAAACCGTATCGCAGGGGATTTCGTGTCTTTTCAGCCATTCCAGCACCACCTTCTTATTGCCCCGAAAAGCGTAAGTGGCAATAATAATCTGGTAGCCTTGAGCTTTCAAACAATACATGAGTCTCTTTACTTCCTTATCTGGACGGCGAAGGTTCCTGTACAGGAACCTTCCAAGAGGGGTTAACAACAATTTATTCCAAATCTTCTCATGGTGGCCGAGCAACTTGTCTAACCTTAGAAAGCTCTTGGCCACCACTCCATCAACATCAAATCCGATATTCAATTCTTATCTTACCTCCTAGGATTTTAGAATTCTCTCAATATAGCTTCTTTCTTCGGGATATACAGCGATCTTGATGGCCGTCATCCTGAGTCTGGCAGCAAGGGTGGCGCGATGCCGTCCGTCTGTGAAAGATACACCCCCCAAAAACGTTCTCCCCACTATGGGGGCTTCAATTTCCTTGCTCTCCTTAAACCTTTCGAGAAGATGCTCTATCTTCTCTTTTTTGGGTGTAAAATCGCGAGTATTTTCAGCTATACGAAGCAGCCTCTTGGGATCAACCTCAATAAGGACAAATGGTGATCTGTTGTGGTTTATCCAATTAATCACCTCATCACCTCCTTACGAATTTTTAATTTGCCTTTACTCTGCCTTGCGGTCTACCTCTATAATGTTCATAGTATACCACATTATATCAATTTGTCAACTCAAAGAACAGTCTTATTTGATAATTCCTCCGCCGAGAACCTCCTGACCCTTGTAAAAAACGATTGACTGGCCGGGGGTAACGGCCCTTTGGGGCCGATCAAATATTACTTTGTGATGAAATAAGACAGCCGAAGCTGGTTGGTGATTATAGCGAATTTTAGCTTTGACCCTCAAGGGAAATTTTGGTTTTTTCCCTGCAATCCAATTTTCTTTTTCAAAAATCAGCTCCTTTTTGTACAAATCCTTTTCATTTTTAGTAACAACCAAAAAGTTCTTTTTTGGGTCTTTCCGTAAAACCCAAAAAGGACCACCGGGGAGTCCGATTCCCTTTCTCTGCCCGATGGTATAGAAAATCAACCCCCGGTGCCGTCCCAACCTATTTCCCTTGGCGTCCACTATAACCCCCGGCTTTCTTTTTTTGATGTGTTTTGCCAAAAATTCGTTGACTGTTTTTTGAACGAAACAAACTTCCTGGGATTCGGAAATCCTCAAAACCGGCAAGCCGAATTTTTTAGCCAATTTTCTGACTTCCGTTTTGGTGTATCCCCCAACCGGGAATAAAACGCGGGAAAGCTGTTTTTGGTTAAGCTGCCACAAAAAATACGATTGGTCTTTTTCCTTGTCTCTGGCTTGAAATA
>CAYYJV010000013.1:0-10373 GCA_964472225.1 uncultured Candidatus Saccharibacteria bacterium
AAATTAAAAATAAAATGTCTGCTGCCGCAGACATGATTAAAATCACTTTAAATTACTACCTCGATGGGTCTTATTGGTATGCCCATT
The DNA here is from genome assembly GCA_964472225.1 of uncultured Candidatus Saccharibacteria bacterium. Classification (GTDB taxonomy): domain Bacteria; phylum Patescibacteriota; class Minisyncoccia; order Minisyncoccales; family MHMH01; genus CAYYJV01. The sequence continues at coordinate 88 of CAYYJV010000013.1, forward strand.
GTCTGCGGTAGGCTACATTAAAAGATTAACTTATTTATTATTCTTTGTCAAGGCCCCTATTATTTTCCGGGCGAATTTCTCTGCAGCAAAGGGGCCGGCGGCCGTAATAATTTTACCATCTGCGACCACATCTTCTTCCAAATATTCGGCTCCCGAATCTTTCAATATTTTTATGGCGGACCTATCCAGGGGATTGGACCAAACAGTAGCTTTTTTGTCCTTTAAAATCCCGACTTTGGCCAACAACGCCGGGGCTATGCAAATTGCCCCCACAATTTTATTTGAAGCTGTGGCATTCTTTGCTATTTTTTGAAATTCCTCGTTGTCTAGATTTTTGCCCATTCCGGGTCCGCCAATAAAAACTACGGCATCAAAATCTTCAATATTAACCTCCGAAGCTGTCAAATCAACCCTTACCTCTCCCCCATCGGCGCCAAGGGCCATTCCTTTTTTTGTGCTCACCGTAGCGATGGCGGCTCCGGCTCTAGCCAGAATATCTTTTGGAATAAAGTATTCCACGTCCTTGAAATCCTTGAAGGCAATCACCATGGCTATTTTTTTGTTTTCCAATGGCTTTGACATATGTCATTATATTTTATTTTAAATATTTTGCTTTGGCAATATTATGCTCGTCTAAGGTTTTGCTAAAGATGGTTTTTCCTTCGGGAATTGATAAATAATACCAAAATTGGCTGTCTTGGGGATTAAGGGCCGCTTTTATGCTTTCCAAGCCGGGGTTGCAAATGGGCCCCGGGGGCAAGCCATAATATTTGTAAGTGTTGTAGGGAGAATCAATTCGGAGATCTTCTGGCGGAATTTTGGTGGTTTTTTTGCCGGTAATGTAAGTAATGGTGGCGTCAACCTGCAATGGAATACCAGCTCGTAGCCTTTTCCATAAAATTCCCGAAACTAGTCGTTTGTCTTCCGGAGTCTTTACTTCTTTTTCTATAAGAGAGGCCATAATAACTATTTGGGGAGTTATTTCCAACCCAGCTGTTTTAGTGTTGAAGTTATCGACTGCCCTTTGGATTATTTTATCCAAACTCTCTCCCACCTTTATCTCATAGGTATCTGGAAAAAAATAACCCTCTATTTCTTTTCTCTCATCGTAAAGTTCCTCTGCTTGAAACATGCCTTTGTTTTCAAAATAGAAACCGATGTCTTTTAAATTCCATCCTTCAATGATGGTGATTTTTTCCTTGGCAATGTCTCCCGAAGCTATTTTTTCGGCAATCTTTGGAATATTCATTGAGGGAGAAAGCAAATAGGTTCCCGCCTGCAGCCCCCCAAATTTACCCGAAGCCAGAACGTAAACTTGAAAAAGGGGGCTCCACCAAATTAAGCCTTCTTTTTGTAGAGCTGCAGCGATTTCCCTTGAGCCTTGACCTTTTTCTATTCGAAAAATCACTTCTTCTGTGGATTTCTGACTTCTGGGCAGAAAGATTACTCCCACCAAGCAAGCAAGTATTAAAATAACAATTAAGTATTTTTTCATATTTTTTTCTTTGTAATACATTTTTTCCAATTGAAAAATTTGTATTACAATCAAGTTTCAATCAGGGGAACGAAAGAAAAGCCGGGGAATTCTGTTTTTTCAAAATTATCTTCACCCCTCTTTATTAAAAGCCAAATGGAAGAAGCGATGGGGGTGACTATTCTGCCTCCGATTTTTAGTTGTTTTTTCCAAGCCCCGGGCACTTTCCTCTGAACGGCCGCCGAACACAGGATTTTATCGAAAGGAGCCTTTTTATCATATCCCTTGGAGCCGTCAGCACAGATAAACTCAATCGGCAAGTTATACTTCGCCGCATTTCTTTCGCCAAACTCTTTCAGTTCCGGCACGGTTTCAATAGCTATAATTTTACCTTTTGCGCTTACGCAATAAGCGAGGAGAGCGCTTGTCCATCCCGAACCGGAACCTACATCCAAAATTTTGTCTCCCGGTTCGGGTTGCAGTTGTTCCAGCATGAAAGCCACTACTAGGGGTTGCGAAATGGTCTGGCCGTGGCCAATAGGCAGAGCCTCGTTTAATTCCGCCATGCTTTTCATGTTATCCGGCATGAAATCAACCCTCTTGATGACTCGGAATGCTTCAATTATTCTGGGTGTTTTCAACCATCCTTCTTTGATTAAATCATCGACTAGCGCCATACCCGGTAGTAGAAATTTGATTAATTAATATTATTTTAGCTGCTTCGGCAGCGGTCAAGTTTTCACTGCTGGATATACTTTAATGTTAAAACAAAAGAGAGTTTTTCTCAAACCCTTTTTCCAAGAATTCCCAAATCCTTCTTTAGTTGGTCAAGATTAGTCCATTTAGAGAGAGGTTTTTCTGGGCGCGGTTTGTTTAAATAAGCTGATTCTATCATAAAAGCGGCCAACCCCACTTATAACAAGCGACAAACAATAGTTATAAGCGCAACCAGTGTTAATCTATAGCGATCGCCATAGATTAACACTTTATTTAAATCAACCTAATAGAAAAACGGCGTCAAGCGACGCCGCTTAATGGTAAATTAATGGTAATATTTCTTTATCAAATCTTGGGCGGCCTTGATGCCCATGATGGTTGATTGAGCTAGGCCTCTCGTAATACCCGAGCCGTCGCCAATCACGTAAAGTCTTTCAGCTCGAGTTTCAAAACCATTGCCATTATAAACCACTCTTTTGGAGTAGAATTTTGCCTCCAGTCCGTATAACAAGGCATTGTTGCCGATGTTTATTCCGGGAATAAATTTGCCCATAGCCTCAATCATCTCGTTAAGAGCGGCAAAAATTCTCTCGTGCAGCCCCAGCCCCCGTAAATCGCCCGGGACGGCTTCAGATAGGGTTGGTTTAACGGGAAAATTTTTCAGAGATTCCGGCTTTGAGCGTCTTCGGTTTTGCCAATCAGCCAGGGTCTGCACCAGAACAGAGCCATTGGAAAGCAGAGTGGCTATTTTTGCCGCATACCTCCCGTAGGCATTGGCATTCTTAAAAGGTTCGGTGAAAGATATACTGACCAAGATGGCAAAGTTGGTGTTTTCTGTTTGATTATCTTTATCTGTTTGACCGTTGACCAAGGTGAAATCCTCATGCTGTTCCTTAATAACCTTGCCACCAGGACAAACGCAAAACGTTCTTACCATATCTCGGCGTTCCTGGGTGGTATATTTGATTTTAAAATCATACAAACTATCGGTAAGTTCGCTGGTCATACTCTTTTTGACTTCCATTCTAATTCCCACGTCAGCCGGGTTGTTTTCGGTCTTCACGCCATACTTTTCTAACTGACTAACAGTCCATTCAGCTCCCGCTCTGCCGGGCGCCAGAATAAGACAGTTGCTCCAAAATTTTTTCTGGTTTTTCAGAATTACCCCCCATTTATTCGAGTTCTTCTCGACGGAGAGCACTTTCGAATTAAGCTTGATAGCAACCCCTTTTTCGTCCAGGTGCCGATAGAGTTTTTCTACCAGCTGGAAGGCTTCTTCCCTGCCCCAGTGTTTTACCGGAAAAGGAATAAGCTCCAAACCTGCGGCGTTGGCTCTTCTTATCAGTTCAGTTATTTTTTTCTCATTGCCTATTTTGATTTCTTGTTCGCCGCCGAATTTTTCGTAAAGGGATTCCACGTACCTTAGGTACTTTTCGAATTCTTTTTCGGTAAGGTAGCCCCTTTCAACCAGCTGGCCGCCCGTTTTTGAGGTAAGGGTTAGCTTTCCGTCAGAAAAAGTCCCCGCCCCCCCAAAACCGAAAAGATTATTCCGGGTATCGTTGATGGCTCTTCTTCTTCCCCGGTCAAGGAGCAGAATTTCCAGGTCAGGTCTATTCTTTTTCAATTCATAAGCGGCAAACATCCCGGAAGGTCCGGCTCCAACAATAATTACATCAAAGTCGGTTTTGATTTTCTTTGCCATTCGCTTTCTCCTTTCGTTTCCTTTTTATTTCCTTTCGTTTCCCTTTTATTTTTTAAAGAACTTTTGGAAAAATCCCACCCTATCGGTGATTAAAACGCCATTCAGGTGGTCGATTTCGTGCTGTAAAACGCGGGCGAGCAATCCCTCCGCTTTAATTTTGCTTATTTCCCCGTTAATGTCAATCTTTCCACCTTCAGCTAAAGGTGAAGGGCCAAGAGCCACAGCTTCCATCTCTACCCATTTTGCCCGTTTAATTTTCAGCCAAACTCCGGGCAAAGATAGGCAGCCCTCTTCGGCTACTTCTTTTTCTTTGCTTTTTTTAATAATTTTGGGGTTGATAAAAACAGCCGGTCCCCCTTCGGTTTGGACCACAATGATTCTGAGAGATTTGCCGACCTGAGGAGCTGCCAAGCCAATGCCTTCGGGGTCTGAATTTTGCATGGTTTCTATCATGTCTTTCGCCAATTTCCTGATTTCCTGAGTGATTTCTTCTACTTCTTTGGACTTTCTCCTCAAAATCGGGTCTGGATATATTTTAATTTCCAGTCTACTCATATCTTCTCAAAGCTTCTACAGGTTTGAGTTTAGCAGCTTTGGTGGCGGGAATCAAGCCCGAAAGGCAGCCCACCAAGAACGAGAATGATAGCCCAAATACAATCAGGCCCGGTGAAACCGTGGCAGAGAAATAGTGAGCTTGGCCGCAGTTTTCTATAACTTTTGCCAGAATAAATCCCAAAGCGGTGCCTCCTATGCCTCCTATCAATCCGATGATTCCAGCCTCAAACAGAAAAATGATCAAAACCGCCCTATTCTTGGCTCCGATGGCTTTCATGATGCCAATTTCCCTGGTTCTTTCCCTAACCGAGGTGAACATAGTATTCATTATTCCAATGCCTCCTACAATGATGGCAATGGAAGCAAACCCTATAATGGCAAATTGAATCACAGCCAATATATCTCCTGCAATATCCTCCATTTTTTCTGAAGTAATGACGCTGAAGTCAGCCGCATCGAATCCTACTCTTCGTTTGCGGGTTTTTTCCAGCGACTTCTTTATTTCTTCTGCCGTTTTATCTAGGGGAATACCCTCTTTTATTTTAACCATGGCCATTTGAGCTGTTCCCCTTTTTTCTCCGGTCAAATCCTGGTAAAGGGGCAAATCCAAGTAAATAGAAGTATCGTCCTGCTTTGAGCCAAGAGAATTCAAGATTCCCACCACTTCAAACCTTTTGCCTTTAATGATAATTTCATCTCCCACCTCAACCTTTTTCTCGAACACATTATTTTCCACCTGACTTCCAATAACTACCTCTCTTTTGCCGGGAACGGGCCACCCTCCTTCTTTCAGGCTCCATCCTTGGAATTTTTCCATAATTTCCGTTCCTTTTTCCCAAGAAAGCCCTGAAGTAAAAATTGTCTTTCCTTCGTCTTCGTGCCTAACCAAAAGAGACTGATATGACATAGTTAATACCACATCCACTCCCCGCACTCTTTCTATGCCTTCTATGTCCTCTCTTTCCAGCTGGGCTCCCGACATAAACATGGCGACAGGATCGGAAATTTCTCCCGGCATAACGAAAATCACCTCTCCTCCTAAAGCCCTCAACTGCTGGGTAATGGTTTGTTTTATGCCTTCTGACAGGGAAAGCAGAGAGATAATTAAGAAAACTCCGATAACGATGCCCAGAATGGTCAGCCAGCTCCGCAAAGACCTGGTTCTTAAATTCCTAAGGGCAATTTTAAAATACTCCTTTATTTGTTCCATACGTATTTTTGGGCCTGAAGGTGATTTTGAATTATCTCTCCGTCTTTAATGTTGAATAGTTTTTCACTGTAGCCGGCAATATTCGGATCATGGGTAACCACTACCATGGTTTTCCCTTCTTTTTGATGGAATTCCTTTAAAACTTCCATTATTTTTTTGCCGGTATGGGAATCCAGATTTCCTGTGGGCTCGTCGGCTATCACCACCTCCGGATTATTGGCGAGAGCTCGGGCTATGGCTACTCTTTGACGCTCTCCCCCTGAGAGCTCTGCGGGCTGATGGTTAATTCTTTTTCCCAACCCTAAAGAAACCAGCAGGTTTTTGCCTCTTTCCTTTCTTTCTTTTTCCGAAACTCCTTGAAAAATCATGGGCAGCGTAACGTTTTCTATTGCGGTTAAATTGGGCATCAAATTAAATTCTTGGAAAACAAAACCAATGATTTTCCCTCTTAACTGAGACAACTGGTCTTCCGAGAGCTGTGAAATATCCCTTTCTTTCAAGAATACTTTGCCTTTGGTGGGGAAATCCAAACAGCCGATCATATTCAAAAGGGTGGATTTTCCAGAACCGGAGGGTCCCATTATGGTCACAAAATCACCTCGATAAATATCGAGGCTTACTCCTTTTAGGGCCGTTAATTCCACCTTCCCCAACTGGTAAATCTTCCAAACGTTTTCCAGTTTGATAATGGATTCCATTATATTAATCAATAATGACTTTTTCTCCTTCGGCAAGGCCGGAAACTATTTCAACCATTTCGTTGTCTCCCCATAAGCCGATTTCTATTTTTCTTTCTTCGATTTCTCCGTTTTTCAAAATCTTAACCGTATATTCACCCTCCTTTTCCCAAATGGCGTCTTCCGGCACCACCAGCACATTTTCTTTGGAGGAAGTTTTGATTATTAAGTCAGCCGTCATGCCGGGTTTGATGCCTTCGGGCGCTTCTTCAAAATTAACTTTCACTTCGTAATAAACGACCCCCTCGACCAGTTTTTCTGCTGGGTTCACTGAAATGACCTTGCCTTTAAAAATTCGGTCGGGAAAGGCGATCAGCTCTATATCCACCGGGTCTCCAATGTCTATTTTCACTATATCTTCCTCATAGATATCCACCTTTATTTGATAGGGATCGGTCGGCAAAAGAACCATGGCGGCTTCTCCCGAACTCGGCTGGGCGATTTCTCCGACTTTTTTGTTGATTTCGGTGATTTGTCCGCTAATGGGAGCCCTCAAGACAGCCTCTTGAATTTTGTTTTCCAAGATGTCCACCTGGGCTTGGGCTTGATTGAGCCGGGCTTGGTAAAGCTCAATTTCCACCTGCCTGGGCTCGGCTGTCTTTATTGCCAAATCATCTTCGGCTTTTTTAACCTTGCCTTCAGCCGCATTGATTTTCTCTGTATTGTTGACCTTGGTGGAGGTGATATTTTGCTGGGCATCTATAATATTGGAAAGAGCGGAGTTAACGTTTACTTTTTCCGTGTCCAAAGAAACCCTATCTGCGTCTGAAATATCGTTTTTGTAGTTAGTATCATCCATGATATTGCGGATTTCATCCAAATAGTCGTAAATATTGGTTAGGGAGTTTTTCAACTGAACTAGGGCTTTTTCTATTTCTTCACGGCCTTCTTGAGCTTTAGCGGCATTGATGTATTCTTTGGCTTTTGACAGCTCAGTTTTGATATTTTTTTCATTATCTTTTACTGTAATTGATTCTTGGTCATTGCTCGCAAAATATGTTTTTCTGAGAGAAGTTACCGTGGTCAGGGTGCCCCAAGCTTCTTCATATGACCCGTCTAAAGCAACCAGGGCGTCCTGGTAGGCTTGGTCTAAATCGTCTTCTGCCTTGGCTTTAACGTCTTGTAGATTTTGTCTGGCATTTTCCAAGACGGTCCGCGCTGCCTGTATTTCTTCTTTGCTGAAGCCGGCCAGCAATTTATCTAATTCTGCCTGAGCCACCGCCAATTCAGCTCTGGCTCCGCTCAGCTCAATATCAAGCTGGTCTGTTTCCAATTTGGCCAAAGCCGTAGAAGCTTCCACCCTATCTCCAACCTGGACATAAATCTCTTCAATTCTCCCCTGGTTCTTAAAGGTTAGCTCTATTTCTTCTCCGGCTTGAACTTGGCCGGTTTCGGAAACTTCTTGGAATACGTTACCTAAGGTAACCTCTGCCAAAGAATACTCCGGCTTTTCTTTTTTGAAAAAGCCCTGATAGATGGCAAAAATAACGAGAGCGACAATAATGGCTAAAATAATTTTCCTGCGTGTGAACAGCGGACTTTTCATGTTTTATTATTATATCAAAATAAAAACCCGAAAGCAAAAATTAAGCCCCAATGGTTTAAAGGTTTTTTTGTGAATCTTGCAAGAGCCATAATAAAAAATCAATACGCCTCTTGTATCCGCATATGCGTTTACAAGAAACACTCTTCACCGTCTTAATCACGGCGAGTCTGGTGGCTTCATTGAAGCTAGGCTTCAATAATATTCCTTCTTATACTTCGGGTTCGGCCTAAACCCAGAAGGTCGGGTCGTGGCCGGGGTAAACTATCATCCCCAGCTTCAACAGCTTTGACATTTTTCCAATTAGTAAATAAAAGGTACATTTAATTAAGCTTCTAGATTTTCCACAAATTTAATGTCTTTTTGTGTAATTATCTCTCCATTTTTAAAAGTAAAGTTAGCTTTTAATTTTTTACCATTTAAAAGATGGGGTAACCAAAATTTATCATCGTCCCACATTTCTTTAAAAGGAATTTCTTTATCTCTAAACCATTTTGGCAACATTTCTTCCGATTCTTTTGGCTCTCCTTGCCAATTTTTAACTAAAAAAACGTGAACCTGTTGATTCCATGCTTGATTATATGGAAAATAAAAATTTAAAATAGCAACTTTCTCTAATTCTTTGACTTGAACTCCAATTTCTTCTTCAGCTTCCCGAATAGCTGCTGTTACAATATCTTTGTCTCCTTTCTCGGGGTCTAACTTCCCCCCAACGCCATTCCACTTCCCCACTCCAAAACCTCGCTTTTTCATCGCTAAAAGCACTTCTTTTTCTCTGTTATTCTCTTTAATTAATAAACAAAGAGTTGCCTTTCTCATTTTCTGCTACCCTACTTTCAAGGTAGGATATAACTAAAGATTTGACTTATAAAAAAGTTCCCGATACTCTTTTTATATTCTTTTAAACTCATAATTGATTCTACCACTTTTGGGCCGTTTCGTCTAACTAAAAAGCGGGGTCTGACCCCCGCTCGCTCATACCTGCAAAAATCAAGCCCCGGAATTTCTTCTTTTTATGCGAGTTGAAATTCCGGAGCTCTTACTTTGACGGCCAAAGGTCTTTTGGCTTCAACAAAGGGGGGAGGTACCAAAACTTTGAGCGCCCTGGGCAGGATAGAAATTTGGTATTCTTTCTCAGCAGGCATAACTTCGCCATCTACCTCGCAAGGCAAAGGTGTCAAAGAAGCCAGATTCAGTGAACCAGTTTTAAAATGCCCTACCTGAGCAAGACCAACGTGCTTTCCTTGGGTGGCTCGAAGAAGAATCCCTAAGGCCTTAATCTTGTTGACCTTATCCACAAGGTAAGCGTCAAACAGGCCATCGGAGAGATCTGCTCCGGGAGCAATATTGAAAATAGCGCCGTAAGTGGGGCCATTCAAAACGGCCAACAAGCAGGAGTCGGTTTCGAGAGTGAAGCCCGGGCTGGATAAACTGAGACGGTATGAAGGAAACCCTTGGAAAATCTTCTGCCCGGCAACCAACAAGTATGCTAATTCTTTGAATATAAAAGAGCCGCGTTTTTCTTTGAACCTGCTCGTTTTCTCGACAACCTCGGCATCAAAACCGAAGCTGACCACATTGAGGAAGTATCTCTTGAAGCTTTTGCTCGTCACCAAACCAACATCAACAAGAATCGTGTAGCCATACTTAATTACCTCCATAGCTTCCCCGAAAGCCGAAGGAGTGCTGAGGTTTTTGGCAAAGTTGTTGCCAGTGCCAGCTTGCACGAACCCCAATTGGGGAAGCCTCTCCAGAGGAACCCCACTTGCCATCATGCCGTTGAACAACAAGTTCTTGGTTCCGTCTCCGCCAACTGCCACAATGGTGTGAATACCTTCCTCCGCAGCTTTTTTACCGAGCGCGAAAGCCGAATTTGGTCCGTCCTTGCAAGTAAAAGCAAAAACCGCTTTAACTCCCCAGGAAATAAACAATTTCTCTATTCTTTTTCCGTATGCCAGAGCTTTTCCTTTTCCTGCCTGAGGGTTAATAACCACCAGATAATCTTTCTTTTTCATCTTAATCACCTCCTTTCCTTCCCGTATAGATTAGTTAACGAGCTTTAATTGTTTAATTATTTCTTCTCCGGCTTGAACTTGGCCGGTTTCGGAAACTTCTTGGAATACGTTACCTAAGGTAACCTCTGCCAAAGAATACTCCGGCTTTTCTTTTTTGAAAAGGCCCTGATAGATGGCAAAAATAACTAAACTGACAACAATGATAAAGATGATTTTTTCTTATGTTTTATTATTATACCAAGATTTTTTATTCACGTAAAGCAAAGTGGCGTTTAAACACCTTAACCTTGAGCTAACTTAAAACCACCGTTAAGGTGGTCTAAGTTTGCAGGG
>CAYYJV010000014.1:0-10180 GCA_964472225.1 uncultured Candidatus Saccharibacteria bacterium
TCGGGGCACCCAGACTCGAACTGGGACTCTCGTGCTCCCAAAGCACGCATGTTAACCATTACACCATGCCCCGTATCCCCAAGTTTATCATATTTTCCTTCGCTTGGCAATCGTGGTAAAATAAAACTGATGACCTTTAAGGAAGCTTTGGGGCAATTAAATATTTTCGCCCAGTGCAAAAAATACGGCCTTCCTGTTTGGCAATGCCCCCAATTTCTTTTTTTAGTAATGGGGGTCGCCATTGGCATTACCGCCATTATTACCTATCTTTTGGGCACTCGTTACGTGGAAGACCCTTCTCTGGTGGCTTTGATAGTGCTTTTGCTGAGCATACTTCTGCTTACTTTGAGTTTTACCATTATCAGGAGCCTTGAAAGGATTGCCGAAGCCAATCGGATGAAGTCAGAGTTCATCAGTATTGTTTCTCATCAATTAAGATCCCCCCTTTCCAATTTAAAGTGGTCAATAGAGATCCTAAGCTCGGGTCGTCTGGGGAAAATCGGGGGGAAGCAGGCAGAATATTTGAGGATTTTAACGGATAATACAGAAAGAATGGGAGAATTGGTTTCCGACCTTCTGACCGTTTCCAGAATTGAACAAGGGCGACTTCCTCTTCAAAAAAGCAGTTTTTCTCTGGCAAAATTAACCGAAGAAATCATTGAAAAATACAAACCCTATGCTTCCGCCTCCAACGTCGAGATAAGCTTTCAGGCCGAAGAATCTCTTCCTCGGGTGATAGCCGATCTTTCCCAAATCAAATCGGTCATCGAGAATTTATTGGATAATGCTATCCGCTACATTAAAGGCAGAGGAGAAATTGAGATTAAAATTAACAAAAAGGACCATAAGCTACTTTTTGAGATAAAAGACACCGGAGTGGGCATACCGCGAGAAGACCAAAAACGCATTTTCCAGAAATTCTTTCGTTCAATGAATGTTATGAGGCACCAAACCCAGGGATCCGGACTCGGTCTTTATATCGCCAAGTCCATTGTTGAAAAATCGGGCGGCAAAATTTGGTTTAAATCCAAGGAAGGAGAGGGGACCACCTTTTGGTTTACTCTACCGATAAAATAAATTCAATTTGATAAACCATAAGAAGATTTAAACCAAATTTTCAAAGAGGGGGTCGGGGAGATTGGGTATCTCCCCGTGGCGGAAAAACAGCGAGCCACAGCGAGCGTTAGAAACCGAAGGTGTCTAAGGAGCGAAGCGACAAATTTGGTTTAAATCCAAGGAAGGAGAGGGGACCACTTTTTGGTTTACTTTGCCCACAAAATAAAAACTTACAAAGTAAGTTTTGAAATTCTCCCGCGCTGGAAGATAGGAGCGAAGCGACGTAAGAAACCAGAAGGTGTCTTAAGCGGGGGTCGGGGGAATTTCAAAGGGTCGACCTTCTGGTTCACATTACCAATTTAAAAATAAAAATTATGAAGAAAATATTATTCATCGAAGACGAGTCCGCCCTCCAAAAGACTTTTGGAGACATCCTGAAGCAAGAAGGTTATGAGATGGTCTCCGCTCTGGACGGAGAAGAGGGTTTGAAGCTGGCTAAAAGCCAGAAACCCGACTTGATTTTGCTGGATTTAATCCTGCCAAAAATGCACGGTTTTGAGGTTTTGAAGAACCTTAAAGAAGATCCAGAAACAAAAGACATTCCCATTATCGTTCTGACCAACTTAGAAGGAACGGGCGATGTCGAAAAGGCCCTTGAATTGGGAGCCACCACCTATTTGGTAAAGGCAAACTACACATTGGAAGAAGTGATCAGCAAAATTAAAAAGGCTCTCGGCGAATAAAAATGCGCGTTGAAGAGCAACAACTTAGAGCTTTTTTGCTCGATGCTGGCTTGGTAACCAAGAAGCAGTTTGAACGGGCCCAGAAAAAAGCCAAGAAGACTCATCAAAAGGTGAGCGACGTTTTGATTTCAGATGGTCTTATTTCCCAAGAGGAGCTGCTGAAAATGGAAGCCTACATTCTGGGTATTCCTTTCGTTAACTTGGAAAAAGAAAAAATTCCCCCGGAAGTCTTGAAAATAATTCCAGAGCCCGTCGCCAGATCTCACAATATTGTGGCATTCAAGAAAAGCGGGAAGAACCTGGAAGTAGCCATGCTGGACCCGGAAGATTTGAGGACTATTGAATTTATAAAAAAGAAGGCTGATTTGAAAATTCTTCCCCGCTTGACAACACCGGGAAGCATTAAAAATGTTTTAAAGCAGTACCAGAAGACCCTGGAGGCCGAGTTCGGAGAAATAATCAAGAAAGAGGCAGGAGAAATAAAGCCGGTGAAGGAAAAGCAACCCGAAGAAAAAGCTGAACTAGAAAAAAAAGCTCAGGAATTGCCAGTCATCAGGATAGTGGACACCTTGATTAAGCACGCCATTTTAGAAAGGGCTTCTGACATTCATATTGAGCCCACGGAAAAAGAAGTTTTGGTTAGATATAGGATCGACGGAGTTTTGCGCGACGCCATGACCCTGCCCGTTCAAGTCAGTTCGGGAATTGTGGCCAGAATTAAGGTTTTGGCTAACTTAAAACTTGACGAGCATCGCCTTCCTCAGGATGGCAGATTTAAAATTGAAACGGAAGAATATAAGTATTCTCTTCGTGTTTCCATTTTGCCAGTAATGGCAGGAGAAAAGATTGTCATGCGTCTGTTACCGGAAACTACCAAAGCCCTGGGTTTAGAGGAATTGGGTCTGCGGGGGGAAGCTCTGGAGAAAATCCAGGATAATCTTAAAAAACCCGTGGGTATGATTTTGGTGACGGGCCCCACTGGATCCGGGAAAACCACCACCCTCTATTCAATGATGGAAATTTTGAACGATCCCGGCGTGAATATTTCCACCATTGAAGACCCTATTGAATACCGCATGCCGAGAATAAATCAAACTCAGGTTAGGCCCAAAATTGGCTTGACTTTTGCCAATGGCCTTCGGGCCTTGGTTAGGCAGGATCCCGACATCATTATGGTGGGGGAGATAAGGGATAATGAAACCGCCGGGCTGGCTATCAACGCCGCCCTCACAGGTCACTTGGTTTTGTCCACCCTTCACACCACCAATGCTGCCGGCGCCATTCCTCGATTGATCGATATGAAAGCCGAGCCCTTTTTGATTTCTTCTACCCTCAACGTCGTTTTGGCCCAAAGATTGGTAAAAAAACTCTGTAAAGAAAAAGAAAAATATTATTTAAAAGAGTCAGACCTTAAAAATATATCTAAATATTGTGACCCTGAAAGAATTTTGAAAATTCTTAAAGAGGAGAAAATTATCAACCCCCGGAAAACTCTCAAGGAGATTCCTTTTTATCGTCCCAAACAAAGTCGGGAGTGTCCGGAGGGGTACAAGGGTAGGGTCGGTATTTTTGAAGTGTTGCCCGTGACCGAATCGATAAAAGAGTTAATCACGAGGAGCGCCGCCTCGGACCAAATTCAGAAACAGGCGCAAAAAGAAGGCATGATCACTATGGTGGAAGACGGTTTTATCAAAGCCGCCCAAGGAATTACTTCTATTGAGGAAGTACTGAGAGTGATTATAGAGTAAAAAGAAGTTAGGTTAGGGTTAAGATGCCGGTATGGAAATTGGGTTAAGAAGTTAGTAAAAATTCACTGACTTCCTAACCCTTAAACCAAACTGGCCTCCTAACCTTTTGACCAACTTCCTAAATTTTTGTTGTGCCTACATACTTCTACACCGCTAAATCCTTAAAAGGAGAGTCAAAATCCGGCACCCGGGAAGCTAAAGACGAGCACCAATTAGCCCGAATCCTTCGCCAAGAAGGGTATATTTTAATTTCAGCCGTATCCGAAGAGAAGAAAGAGAGAAAAATATCTTGGGCAGGTTTGCGGCAGTTAATACCTTTTTGGGGAAAAGTTTCTCTGAAGGATAAAATGGTGTTTGCCAGAAATCTTCAGGTGATGATTTCAGCCGGGGTTTCTCTTCCCAAGGCCCTGCAGACCCTGTCCTCGCAGTCGCAGAACAGGAGATTCAAAAGGGCCTTGTTGGAAATAGCGGACGATATAGTTAAGGGGAAAAGCTTTTCTGAGGCATTGTCAGAATACCCCGATATCTTTTCCAATCTTTTCTGCAATGTGGTTAAGGTGGGCGAGGAATCTGGTGCCCTGGAGGAAAATCTCGGCATTTTGGTTCGCCAGATGGAAAGAGAAAACGATTTAAGGACCAAGATAAAGGGGGCGATGATGTATCCGGCTGTTGTAATTTTGGCCATGATTGGCATCGGGGTTTTGATGCTGGTGATGGTGGTGCCAAGGCTTGCCGAAACTTTCAAGGAATTGGAGGTTGAGCTTCCTTTTACCACCAAGATTGTCATTACTCTGGGTACTTTTTTGGCGGAAAAATGGTATTTGGCAATTTTGTTTATTTTTGTTTTTATAATTGCCACCAGGTTCATTTTAAGGACCGGGCCGGGTAAAAAAACTTGGGATGCTTTTAGTTTGAGAATTCCGGTCATTTCAACTTTGATAAAAAAAACCAACGCAGCTTACACCGTCAGAACACTTTCCTCTTTGATTTCGGCCGGCACTCCCCTGGTCAGTTCTCTTCAGATCGTTTCCGAAACTCTCGATAATTTTCATTTCCGGCAGGCCTTAGCCGAATCTATCGAAAAGATTAAAAGGGGCCAAAAACTGTCAGAAGCCCTTCAGCCCTATCGCGAACTTTATCCCTTGACCGTGATTCAAATGATGGAAGTGGGCGAAGAAACGGGCCAAACTTCCGAAATTCTGCAGAAGCTAGCCGATTTTTATGAAGAAGAGGTGAGCAACGCCACCAAAAATCTTGCCTCAATTATTGAGCCCGTACTTATGCTTTTAATCGGGGGAGTGGTGGGATTTTTTGCTATCTCCATGGTCCAGCCGATATATTCAATGATGGGATCACTATGACCAATCCAAAAAGCTTCAGCTTGATAGAGCTTCTGGTAGTTATTGGCATCTTAGGAGCTCTTGCGCTTGGAGGGGTTTTAGCTTTCAGAACTTATCAGCCTGCTCTGGAATTGTCGGGAGCCGTTCAAGAATTGGTTGGGGATTTGAGATACGCAGAACAACTGGCGGTTACCGAGCAAAAGGAGTATGGAATTCAATTTTTTGCCTCGGAGGGCAGATATCAATTAATGAAATTCGGTCAATCTCCGGAGGTTATAGCCGTAGTTGAATTTTCTCCCAAAGTGAGCTTTCAATACATCAGCCTTACAGACGACCGCGTCGTGTTCAATCCCTACGGAGCTGCCAAAGAACCGGGGGAGGTTACTTTAATTAATACCAATAATTCTACTACCACCATTCAAATAAAAGCTTCGGGTTTCGTCAAAGTGATTGATTAATAATATGTTTTTTTCGAGAGGAATTACTTTAATAGAAATCATTATTACCATTTTCGTTTTATCCGTAGGCTTGATAGCGATTTTGCAAATGCTTCCCTTGGGCACTTATTTGATGAAATCGGGAGAAATGGCTACCAAGGCCGCACAGCTTGGTCAGGGCAGAATGGAAGAAGAAATATCAAACGGCTATGACAATATTTCTGTCGGCGTTGTCACCGAAGATTATGGCGAAATAGCTGATTTTTCTTCTTTCAAGATAGTTACCACGGTCGATTGCCTGCGGGCCTCTGACCTTTCGGTCGCCAGTTGCGACTATGATCCTGCTGGCGATCCCCATCCGATGAAAAAAATCGAAGTAACCGTATACTGGAAGAACCCCTTGGGGCTAGCTGAAAAAAACCTTAATTTATTCAGTTTAATTTCAAAAAAATGAAAAGCTTTACCCTGATTGAAACTTTAATAATAGTCACCGTTTTCGCTTTGGCGGTGGGAATAATTTACGGCTCCCACATTTTAAGCCAGAAAGCCTATTCGGAAGGAGAGACATCAGCTGAATTGATTCAAAACGGAAGAGTGATTTTGGAAAGAATGAGCAGGGAAATTCGCCAAGCCAGGGAAATAGTGACCGAACTCTCGGAGGAGGAAGATGCCGCCACTAGTACGATTATTTTTGAAGACGGCCACATCGATGAAGATTACCACTATGTTCGCTATTGGTGGGATGATAATCGGATTAAAAGGGAGGTTGTGGGTTACTATTTTTCTGATGATCCCGAAGAAATTTTGGTGGCTTGGGATTCGGTTTTCCCCCCGGGTCAGACCTTGGAAACTAAAATTTTGGAGCCCCCCGCGGTTATCGGAGAATATGCAAATGATTTGAAAATTTGGGGATCCGAGGTTGTACATCTCAAATTGATTTTGGGTAAAAGAGATAAGTCGATTAATTTGGCTACCAGTATTTTTGGCAGGAATCTTTAATATGCAAAAAGGGGTTATTATCATTGTCGCCGCTTTGGCTTTAGGGGTTTTGTTGCTTTTGGGTTTTTATTTTTTATCTTTTTCTCTGACCGAATCTAAAATTTCTCAAAGCCAGGCCGTCGCTACCAAAACCTATTATTTGGCGGAAGCCGGTATCAACGAAGCCATTTGGAAATTAAAAAACGACCCCGCATGGGAGTCTGGTTTTAAGAAAGAGCCGGGCTGCGAAAACTGGCAGGCCTCTTTTGAAAGGAACTATTTAGCCAATTCCACCACTACCGTTTCCATTCATAATTTCGAATGCGCCAGAGGGGAAATCGTAGCCACTTCTACCATCGGCCTGCCGAAAGGGAAGTTCTCCCAGAGGGTGGTAAGGGTAAAAGTGCTTAAAGCTCTGGGCAGCTTGACCGAAGACAGCCCCGTTTTTGCCGGAGCTCCCAGCGGCGAGAGCGATATTCAAGCCAGCGTTCTTAGAGTTTACGACGGCAATATGTTTATTAACAACAATCTTAATATAAAGCTTTGGAGCGACGTTTCCGTTTACGACAATCCGGCCACAAGCGAACTGGAGGGGAGGGTTTTGACGGTAGGAAATAATAATATTACATGGAGCACTCTCAACGCGGAGGCCGAATGCGCTAAAAACATTTGCCATACCACCTCTACCTGTGGATGTTCGGATTTAGAAAAGTTTCAGGAATGCCGGGCTTCCGGCTGTCCTCCGAAATCCTTGGAGACCCCGGCACTGGATTTTGATTCCGACAGCCCGAATTCCTACAAAAGCAGGGCTCAAGCCGCTCAAGACCAAGGTCAGTGTAGCGTAGTAGGAAGAGATTCTGCGGGCAACGCGGTAGTGAACAGCAGTAACTGTATTTTCAGCGAAGGAGAATTTGCGGATCTCCTGTGGCGAATAGGGGCAGGGGGAACCTTGGTTTTGGAGCATATGACCAACGGAAGCGCAGTTTCCACTTATTATGTCGAGGGAGGGATTGATTTAAAGGGAAAAAGATATTTGGAAATTAATGGGGTTTTGGTTGCGGACGAAACCATTAATATTGGAGAAAAATCCAAATGGAGAGGAGATTTTGGCTTCAACCAGATTACAGTTAACGATCCCGGGACGGGATTTCCCTCCGGAATTTTAACCAAGGGGAAAATAAATTTTGGGCCCTACTCTTCTTTCACCGACATTAATATAATTGGTTTGGTTTATTCCCAAGATGAGATAAGGTTGACCAGTTTCCCGAACACTTTTAACATTACGGGAGGGATAATTGCCAGAAAATTCTCTTTAACCAGCGTTTTCGCTCCTCTTAAAATTTATTTGGACAATGCCATTATATTAGAAGGAATTTGGGGCGGGGTTGAGCCTCCTGAGGGAGGAGTTCCTCCTTATTCACCAATCGTTACCATTGAGCACTGGGAGGAAACTTATTAAACCAACGAATAGCGAATTAATTGTGAATTTACGAATTTACGGATAAAATATAATAAAGGTTCGCATATTCGTAATAGATTAGTTCTCCGCTGATTTATGAATTTTTTGACTCTCAAACCGGAAGCCTTTGGATTGGATGTTTCCGATTTGTCTTTAAAGATTATCAAACTTAAAAAGAAAGATGGTTTTTTAGGCCTGGCTTCTTTTGGCGAGGTTTTTATTAAGTCGGGGATAATTGAGCAAGGCATAATTAAAGACGAGAAGGCTTTAGCCGAAAACATCAAGGAGGCCCTGAATAAGGTTAGGGGAGAAAAGTTAAATACAAAGTATGTGATAGCTTCTTTGCCCGAAGAAAAGTCATTTTTGCAGGTAATTCAGATGCCGAAGATGACAGAAGGGGAATTGCAAAAGGCCGTTCAATTCGAAGCCGAAAACTACGTCCCTCTGCCCATAGACAAGGTTTATCTTGATTTCCAAATTGTTCAGCCGGTAGTTGACCATTTGGATCACCTTGATGTTTTAATTGCTGCTTTTCCTAAAAAGACCGTGGATTCCTATTTTTCCGTTTTTCGGTTGGCCGGGCTAAAGCCCGTGGCTTTTGAAATAGAATCCCAAGCTATATCCCGCGCCTTGATAAAAGGGGGTTTGAGCCCGGAACCACTGCTTTTGATTGATTTGGGGGCTTGTCGGACCAGCGTGATTATTTTTTCCGGATACTCTTTGAGATTTACCACCACGCTTCCTATTTCCTCGGGGAAAGTTACCGAGCTTATTTCGCGGAAGCTTAAAAATGATTTCAAGAAAGCTGAAGAAGTAAAAATTAAAAAAGGGATTTCAGCCCCCGGAATCAACCCGATTTTAAATGAATTGGTGGAGCAAATTGAAAAATATCTCGAATATCATCAAACTCATTCCGCCCATGAACACCTTCCGCGGGACGGCAAGAAAATAGAAAAGATTATTCTTTGCGGAGGAGGAGCTAATCTTAAGGGTTTGCCCGACTTCCTTTCCCAAAAACTGAAAATCCAAGTTTCTTTGGGTAACCCTTGGCAGAATATTTTGCCTCAACCTTTAAAAGAAGTGCCGGAGCTTCCTTTTAGCGAATCGTTGAAATATACCACTGCCTTGGGATTGGCCCTGAGGGGCATAAAACCATGATTAATTTACTGCCGCCGCAATACAAAAAATATCTTGCAGAAGAAGAGCGCTATCGAATAATTTTAATTTTGATGGTGGTAGTTTTTCTTTTTCTGATTTCTCTCTTTTTGATTTTGTTTTCCATTAAAATATATATTTCCGGAGAAGCACAAAATCAAAGGATATTTCTAGAAACAGCCAAGAAACAGTTTGCAGTTTCAGAAACCCAGGCAATTGAAAAGGAGATACAGCTAATAAATCAAAATCTTTCCCAGCTAAACTCTTTTTACGAAAGGCAGCCCGATTATGCCCGATTGTTGGAGAGGGTGGCCGATATTTTACCCGAAAAATCATATCTTATCGCCCTTACTTTGAAGTATCTGTCGGCGGATGGTGGCACAGAGGTTTTCCTGAAAGGATTTTCTCCCAGCAGGGAAGCCCTGACCAAATTTAAGGGCGCCCTGGAGAAGCAGACCGATTTTTACGAACTGGATTTTCCTCCCTCTAATTGGATAAATCCTGATAATTTTTCGGTTAATTTTAAGGTTTACCCCGTTGAATAATGACCACTTCTCAAAAGACAATTTTAGTAGGGTTGGGGATTGTTATGGCGGCCTTCATTGCTTTAGCGATATGCCCTTTATTTTCTGAGATACAAAGAGAATCTCACGCTTTAGTTTTTCAAAAAACTGAGCTTGCGGAATTGGAACAGAAAATTCAGAATCTTAACGAATTTCAAAAATCCCGCCAGAGCCACCAGGATAATTTGGATAAAATTGAAGAATTGCTTATCAGTTCCTCGGAACCGGTTAACTTCATCGAATTTTTAGAAGAAGAAGCCCGAAAGTCCGAACTTGGAATAGAAATTTTGCCTTTTGTCCCAGAGAAAGGGGGGAAGCCCTGGTCCTCTATGAATTTTAAACTGACTCTGGTGGGTTCTTTTGATAATTTTTTAGAATTTCTGGAGAAACTGGAATCTGCCCCCTATTTGATTGAAATTTTAAGTCTGAATGCTTTCAAAAGGGGAGAGGAGGGGCCGGGGACAGAAATTATGGTGTTAATAAAAGTTTATGCCAAAGATTAATCTGGATAAATTCAGATGGGTTTCCGAGCATGCTTTTTGGGCTTGCCTGATTTTGATTTTCTTGGCCCTTCTTTTGGGAGGATTTATGTTTTACAAATATTATATTTTAATCAAGAGGGCAGAGCCAGAAATTAAAGAGGTTCCCCTTCAATTTAAAGAAGATCTTTATCAGAATATTTTGTCAGAGTGGCAAGAAAG
>CAYYJV010000015.1:0-9440 GCA_964472225.1 uncultured Candidatus Saccharibacteria bacterium
AGTATATTCTTGCAGTATATTCTTGCACCAGTTGCACAACTTTTTTAATTCTGGTTATTTAACGATGCGCCATTCGATTTCTGATTCTTTGCCGGCGAATTCCAACCAACGGCCCTCCTCGTCAACGACATACCATTTTTTCTTGGTTTCCGACCAAACCATCGGGTTTCCTTGAAAATACGGCTTTTTGATTATTTCTTTTGGCTTCAATCTTCCCAATTCCAGCCATTTTTTGAAGACTGTCTCGATAGAATAATCCAAACCACGAGAACTGGCCCACTTGGCTACTACATCAATGGCTTCCTTGGCTTTTTCCAGGGAGCCCGCCAAAACTAAAAGCTGTTTAGCCGGTTTAGTAAATCTTGAATAAATGATTTCTCTTTTTCTGGCGTTTTTTTTAAGCTCGTCCAAAGAAATACCTTTGCTTTTAAAAAAATATGTAACGATAGCCCGGATGGCCGTTTTTTCTTTTAGCTCCTCGTGGTACTTTATTTTTCCCTTTTTAAGATACTCTTCGATTTTTTGAGCGATGCTTTCTCCCACCCCTGAAATTCTCTTTAGCGCCTGACGCCCCCCTTTTTTATAAATTAGGGAGATATCCTCCCCGAGGTTCTCTATTGCTTCAGCCGCTCTTTTATACGCCTTGGGCTTAAAGGGTATGCTGTTGATGGTTAGCATTTCTTCTATTTCGCGTAAAATTTTGGCGATTTGCTCGTTTTTCATATTTGTTTAGTCATTATATCATATTTCTTG
Source organism: uncultured Candidatus Saccharibacteria bacterium (assembly GCA_964472225.1). GTDB lineage: Bacteria > Patescibacteriota > Minisyncoccia > Minisyncoccales > MHMH01 > CAYYJV01. The sequence continues at coordinate 754 of CAYYJV010000015.1, forward strand.
CTATACATTACCAAGATAAACATTTTTTAGTCCCAATTTTTCCCCGATTTCTTTTCCCTTTTTAAGAGTTTCAATCGAAGTTGGGGGAAGTAATTGCAACTGCCAAGAAACTTCCGGAAAAAACCTGGAAATGTGCCAAGGGGTTTCGGACCCCAGTTCTTTTTTAATAAAATTAGCTATCTTGGCAAAAATTTCTTCTCGATCGCTCAGGGTGGGAATTGCCAAAGTGGTAACTTCAACCCATATTTTTTTGTCCTTTAATCTCTTCAGAGTATCCAAAACCGGCTGCAGCCTGGCGCTGCAATATTTGCGATAAAATTCTTCTTCAAGGCTTTTCAAGTCGCAGTTTACGGCGTCAAGGTAGGGTGAAATCAAATCAAAGAGTTCTTTTGACCAAAAACCATTGGTAACCCAAATATTTTTTATCCCCTCTTTTTTAGCTAATTTCATCGTATCCAGGGCATATTCGCTAAATATCGCGGGCTCCGTATAAGTGTATGAAATACTGGGGAGCTTATGTTCCTTTGCCGTCTTGATGATGTCTTGCGGAAACAAATCCTCGCCAGTAATCTCCCTTGCCTGGGAAATTTCCCAATTCTGGCAAAAAAGACATTTAAAATTGCAGCCCACCGTAGCGATAGATAAAGAATAGGTTCCCGGCAAAAAATGATACAATGGTTTTTTCTCAATGGGGTCAATATGACAAGCTACCGCCTTGCCATAATTTAAAGCATAAAGCTTGCCTTCTTGATTTTCCCTTACTCGGCAAATACCTCTTTTGCCGTTTTCGATGACACAAAAATGGGCACAATTGCGGCACTGCACCTTTTTATCCTTCAGCTTTTTATACAAATAAACCTCCTTCATTATATTGAATTTTAGCATAAAATCTGATATATTTTAAAAAGATCACAATGAAACGCCGTATTTTTATCGCCATCAATCTGCCAGAAAACATCAAAGAAGAACTGGCCAAGTATCAATTGAAATGGCCAGAGCTGCCCTGCAGGTGGACGAAAAAAGAAAACCTCCATATTACTTTGGAATTTTTGGGCTACTTAACAGACCAAGACCTCATGGAGGTTTGCCAAAAAACCCGGGAAACAGCCTCGAGGCATCGTCCCTTTGAAGTAAAATTAAACAAAATATGTTACGGCCCACCGAAAAAACTGCCTCCCCGAATGGTTTGGGCAATGGGGGAAAAAATCAAAGAATTTGACCTGGTGCCACACATTACCCTGGCTAGAATTAAAGCCTGGCAATGGCGGCAGATCGACCCAGAAGAAAGACCCAAGATAGAAGAAGAAATTAATCTGAATTTTGAAGTAAATTCAATTGAGGTAATGGAAAGCAAACTAAAACGAGGGGGGCCAGAGTATATTATTTTAGAATCATGCGCATTCACTTCGTCGGTATCGGAGGAATAGGGGTCTCTGCTCTGGCCCAGTACTATTTGGCCAAAGGCCATACAATCAGTGGTTCCGATTTAGTTGGTTCGGAGATTACCGAGGCTCTTCAAAAAAGAGGGGCTAAAATATTTATTGTCCAAAATCCAAATTTCGAAATCCAAAACTCAAAATTAAAATTCGAAATTCAAAATTCTAATCTTGTAGTTTACAGCCCCGCTGTTTCTAGTAGACACCCTGAATTGAAATTAGCAAGACAACAAAGAATTAAATGTCAAAGTTATCCCGAGGCCTTGGGAGAGTTGACCAAAACTTATTTTACCATTGCCGTATCGGGCACCCACGGAAAAAGCACTACCGCCAGCATGTTAAGTCTGATTTTGGTTAAAGCCGGCCTAGACCCCACCGTCATAATCGGAACCAAATTGAAAGAGTTTGGGAACTCTAACTGCCGAGTGGGAAGGTCAAAATATCTGGTTATTGAAGCTGATGAGCACTTTGGCTCTTTTTTAAACTATTGGCCGCAAATCATTGTTTTGACCAATATCGAGCCAGACCACCTGGATTACTATAAGAACTACGACAACCTTCTGAAAGCCTTTAGAGAATTTATCGGGCATTTGCCAAAAGACGGGATTTTAATTCAAAATTCAAATCTCAAAAAACCCACCGTTCACACACAGCAAAATGACAATTTAAAATTAAAAAATATATTAAAAGTGCCGGGAGAGCATAACGTCTACAATGCAACTTTAGCTTTAGCTACTGCCAGGGCTCTGGGGATTCCGGACAAAATTTCTTTTAAGGCGCTCTCCGAATACAAAGGATGCTGGCGACGCTTTGAGATAGTGAATAAAAAGCCGCTCACTGTTTCCGATTACGGCCACCACCCCACAGAAATCGAAGCTACCCTGAAAGCCGCCAGGGAAAAGTGGCCGGAAAGAAAAATATGGTGTGTCTATCAGCCCCATCAACATCAGAGGACCCACTACTTATTTAATGACTTTGTGGCCATCTTCAGAAGGGCCCCCGCAGACAAAATTATGATTACCGATATTTACGACGTGGCCGGAAGAGAAGAAAAAAAGATAAAAAAAGAAGTAAGCGCCGAAAAATTGGTCAGAGCGGTGAATAGAAAAAAGGTCATTTACTTGCCGACCGAAAAAATAGTTGGTTTTGTCAAAAAAAATCTCCCTCAAGACGCTGTCTTAATTATCATGGGCGCCGGAGATATTTACAAACTTATAAATATCTTCGGCCACAAAGGAAACAGGGTTGACAGAGTTAGCCCAAGAATGAGAAAATAAAGGTAGAACGGAAATAAAAGGTCGGCGTCGTGTTATAATTTTTAATTTTTAGTTTTAAATTTTCAATTCAATTTATGACTTCAATTTGGATAATTGTAGCCGTGGTGGTAGTAGGTGTAATAGTTTGGATGGTAATGAGAAAGAAGGGCGGCCCCCTTATTCCAAAAAAACCAGAGGGTCCTTCCGCAACTCCACCCTCGCCGCCAGAAATGTAATAAATAAAAACTAAACTCCGCCCTTTGCTGGGCGGGGTTTTTTTAGTAATATAGAAAGTAGTATGAAAACCATCAGTAAAAACATCAAACTAAAAACAAAAGAAGAATTCGAATTTGTGGACCTGACGGAAAAAGTGAAGGCCTTCGTTAAAGAAAGCCGTATTAAAAACGGCTTAATTAACATTCAGACCCCCCACACCACCGCTCCTTTGCTTTTAAACGAGAACGAGCCCTTGCTTTTGGAGGACTTTAAAAACCACCTAAAAAATCTTTCGCCCAAAGAAGCAGAATACAATCACAATGACTTTACCAGAAGAACGGTAAATATGTGCCAGGACGAATGCAAAAACGGCCACTCCCACTGCCTGGCAATGCATCTGCCTTCCAGTCTCACTTTGAATATCATTGAAGGCAAACTCCAGCTGGGTCAATGGCAGAGCATTTTTTTGATAGAAATGGATAAACCCAGAGAAAGAAAAATCCAGCTTTATATTTTAGGAAAATAATGGTACAATAAAGTTCGTAGAAACATATAATGAAAAGAATTCTTAGCGCTGAAACAACCAAATATGTCGGCAAACAAGTAAAAGTTTGCGGCTGGGTCAATACTAAAAGAGACCACGGTAAAATTACTTTTATTGACCTAAGAGATATCTCCGGAATTCTGCAAGTGGTTTTCACCTCAGAATTAGCCAAAAAATTAAGGCCCGAATGGGTCGTCTGCGTTGAGGGGAAAATAAAAGAAAGACCGAAGGGAATGCAAAATCCGAAACTAGCCACCGGGAAAGTTGAATTGGAGTCAGAAAAGCTGGAGGTTCTTGCCAAATCTAAGACTCTACCTTTTTCCATTGAAACTCCGGGATATGAAATCTCGGAAGAAAAAAGGCTGAAATATCGCTATTTGGATTTAAGAAGGGAGAGGATGAAAAGAAACTTAAAGGTAAGACACGATGTCCTGCAATTTATTAGAAACTACCTGCAAGCAGAGGGATTTATGGAGATAGAAACACCTTTTTTGACCAAATCAACTCCGGAAGGTGCCAGGGATTTTTTGGTGCCCGCCCGCCTGCAGCCCGGAAAATTCTACGCTCTTCCCCAAAGCCCCCAGCAATACAAGCAGATGCTCCAAGTAGCAGGGGTGGAAAAATATTTTCAAATAGCCAGATGCCTCAGGGACGAAGATCCCAGGGCCGACAGGCAAGCAGAACACACCCAACTGGACATCGAAATGAGCTTTGCCGACCAGGAAGAAATCTTAAACCTGATAGAAAAGCTCTATACAGCCATCGTCAAAAAACTGTTTCCGGAAAAAAAGATAACCAAAACTCCCTTTCCGAGGATCGCTTACCAAGAGGCCATGAAAAAGTACCGGACCGATAAGCCCGACCTAAGGAAAAGCCCACTGTCCCCACACAGTAAAAAAAATCCAAATGAATTGGCTTTTTGCTTCATTACCGATTTTCCTATGTTCGAATGGCATAAAGATGAAAAAAAATGGGGGGCAATGCACCATCCTTTCACCCGGCCCCAGACGGAAAACCCGACCGAAATCAAAAAAAATCCGGAAAAGATTTTGGCTTATCAATATGATTTCGTTCTAAATGGCTTTGAAATCGGCGGGGGCAGTTTGAGAACCACAGATCTTAAAATACTAACTGCCGTCTTTGAAGTATTGGGTCACAAAAAAGAAGACATAAAAAAGCAGTTCAAACATTATTTTGAAGCTTTCAGCTACGGAGTTCCGCCCCACGGAGGAATAGCTCCGGGAATCGATAGATTCCTAGCGATCGTACTGGGAGAGCCCAATATCAGAGAAGTGATGGCTTTCCCAAAAACCGGCGACAACCGGGACTTAATGATGGATATTCCTTCTGAAGTTACCAAAAGCCAATTGAAAGAGCTTCATATCAAGATAACAAAACCTAGATAGTCTTTCCTAATTTATTAATGGCCAAAAACCTTAAAATTTTTCTCATTACTCTTTTGCTGGGCCTGCCTTTCTGGTGGGGAATTAATGTTTTCCAAGCCAAGCTGGAAAACTTCCTTTACCAAAGAGAAATTACCACCAATCCAAAAATTTTAGCGGCTTTGGTTCAAGAACAGCAACTCAAACAAAAACTGGAAGAAATGAAGCCCATAAAAGATAGGGGCAATTATCGCGACCTGAAAATAAATGCCAGATCGGCCATGTCTCTCTTGGTGAGTAATAAAAACGAAGAGAGAATTCTTTTCGGCCAGGAAATAGACAAAAAAATGCCCATTGCCAGTTTGACTAAATTAATGACCGCCAAGGTGGCATTAGGAAATTACAATCTTTCAGACAAAATCAAAATTTCCAAAGAAGCCGTTCGGCAAGAGGAAAATTTCGGAAAATTAAAAGTGGGGGACACGCTTTCGGTGAAAGAGCTCCTTTACCCCTTACTAATGGAATCCAGCAATGATGCAGCTTTTGCCCTAGCAGAAGACTATCCGGATATGAATCTCGATACTTTTGTCGGCTTGATGAACCAAGAGGCTGAAAAGCTTCACCTTTCCAACACCAATTTTACCAACCCCAGCGGCTTGGATCCCAACTATTCCACTGCCAGAGACATGGCTAAGCTGACCGAGGTTTTAATAATGGAAGAACCCCTGATAAGGGAAATACTTTCCACTTCGGAAATAAGTCTTTACGGAGAACAATTAACCAACACCAACGAATTTTTAAACTATAACGGTGACAGCTGGTGGAAAGATAAAATAATCGGGGGAAAAACGGGTTATACCGAAGAATCTTTAGGCTGTTTCCTTTTAGTGGTGGAGGCTCCAAGCGACCGCGGTTATTTGATAAACGTGGTTTTGGGAGCCGAAGATCGCTTCGCAGAAATGAAAAAACTTTTGGACTGGTTGGAAAAAGCTTATCAATGGTGAAATTTCCCCGACCACCGACTTAAGAAACCTTTGGTTTTTTGCGTCGCTTTCTTCCCTGTGTGGGAACAGTGAGTATTTTTCCACCACGGCGAACTTCAAAATTTATTTCATAAATTTTATGTATCTACCAGAAGCCGCCATTGACGTTATTAAAATATTTACCTTGGGGACTTTAAGTTTTGTTTTAGCTTTTAGTTTGACGCCGGTTTTAACCAAATTTTTATACAAATACAAGCTCTGGAGAAAAGAGGTAAGAACAAAATCAATAGACGGTAAAGATCTGACTTATTTCCAGCAATTTCATTCCGACGGAGAAACTATGATTCCCAGGTTTGGAGGACTCTTGATTTGGATAGTTCCCTTGATTTTAGTCATCACATTTTTTTTATTATCTAAAACCGATGTTGGGTGGTTTGAAAAACTAAATTTTCTCAGCCGAGATCAAACCTGGCTATTGTTTTTTGCTTTGGTGGTGGCCGCGCTCCTGGGTTTGACTGATGACATTCTTCAGGTAATTGGCCGCGGGAAATATATTGCTGGCGGATTAAATTTCCTTACAAGAATTTTAATAGTGGCACTTATTGGCATAGTGGGAGGATGGTGGTTTTTCTTTAAGTTAGAACCCGAATCCATCTTTGTCCCTTTTCTTGGAGAGTGGCAGTTTCTCGGCTTCTGGGGTCTTTCTCCTCTAATTATTGGAATTTTGTATATTCTTTTCTTTGCAATAGTAATTTTAGCCACTTATTCTGGCGGGGTAATTGATGGTTTAGATGGTTTGGCCGGAGGCTCATTTGCCACAATTTTTGGTGCTTACGGCGTGATTGCCTTGGTCATCGGACAAATTAACACCGCAGCTTTTTGTACTGTAATTGTCGGTGCGCTTCTGGCCTTTTTGTGGTTTAATATTCCGCCGGCCCGATTTTATCTGGGAGAAAGCGGTATTATGGCTCTGACCGCCTCTTTGGCGGTGGTGGCTTTCTTAACCAATTCCGTGCTGGTTCTTCCGGTTATTGGTTTTTTATTAGTTATAGAGGCGGGGTCGGTCATTTTGCAACTCCTTTCCAAAAAATTCCGAGGCAAGAAATTGCTCTTAGCAGCTCCCCTTCATCATCATTTCGAAGCCAAGGGCTGGCCCCATTACCAAGTCACAATGAGGTTTTGGGTAATTGGCGTGGTGGCGGCTATTATTGGAGTAACCATCCGCTTGCTGGGTTAAAAAATTGAAAATGCAAAACTACAATCTAAAATTAAAAAAATTACAGAAAAAATATCCTAGATTTATTTACCGAAATTACGAATATGAAATGAGGGGGAGAGATTTGAAAATCTCTTTCTTTTTTGAGGTGCCGCCCGATATTAAATTCAAACCCAAAATCATCATTAAAAATGTCCCGAGAACGGTTCTCGAGACATTGGATAATTTGGTTTTTCACGTGGGATTAATGGAAATTCCCAGCTACTGGAAAGCCACCTGTTCCCCGGAGATTGTAATCGAATCGGGTTTCCTGAACAAAGAGCAGATTCGATGGTGGAAAGATTTAATCATTAGAGGCATGGGCCAATTTTTCTACGAAAACAAAATTGACTGGCGGTTACCTAATTTTTTAAAAATTAAAACTATTAAAAACAAAAGTAACCAATCACAAAAATCCGCGATCGCTGAATTTCATGATTGGTATTTGGTGCCGGTGGGAGGAGGGAAAGACTCTATCGTTACTCTGGAAAAATTAAAAAAGCGAGGGGAAAAAATAACTATTTTTACGGTAAATCCCACTAAAGCCGCTAAAGATGTATTAAAAACGGCCGGGATCAAAAACTCCATCGTGGTTGAAAGAAAAATCGATCCAGTTTTGTTGAAATTAAATAAAAGGGGGTATTTAAATGGCCACACCCCCTTCACCGCGGTGCTGTCTTTTTTGGGTGTATTGTGTGCCGTTTTGTTTAACTATAAAAATATCGCTTTTTCCAATGAAAAATCAGCCAACGAGGGTAATGTCAGATATCTGGGGAAAATGATAAATCACCAGTATTCAAAAAGTTCTGATTTTGAAAAAAAATTCCAAAAATATTGCAAGAAATATTTAGTGAAGGGCATCCGCTATTTCAGTTTTTTAAGAAAATACACTGAATTGGAAATAGCCGAAATGTTCTCCGATTATCCGAAATATTTCCCCGTTTTTTCCAGCTGTAATAGGGTGGTGGCCCAAAAATTAAAAAAACGTTGGTGTGGCGAATGTGCCAAATGCCTCTTTGTCTATTTAACTTTATGTCCCTATTTGAAGAAAAAACAACTTTTAAAAATTTTCGGCGAAGATCTCTTGCGAAAGAAAAAGTTGCAACCGATTCTCAAAAACCTGATAGGGCAGGGGAGAGCCAAACCCTTCGAATGCGTCGGCACTTATACCGAAGCCAAAAAGGCCTTAAAATTATGCTTGAAAAATTCAAAAATAAAAAAATAATTATCCTTGGATTTGGTAAAGAAGGAAGAGATACGTTGAGGTTTTTAAAAAAAATATTTCCCAAAAAGAAAATAGACATCACTGATCAGAAGTTTGATAAAAATTATCTCGGGAAACTCAAAAATTACGATATTATTATTAAATCTCCGGGCATTCCGTTTAAAATTTTACCGAAGTCGGAGGTCGGGAAAATTACGACGCAGACGGAGATTTTTTTAAAAAACTGTCCGGGAAAAATTATCGGGGTGACCGGCACCAAAGGAAAAAGCACCACTGCTTTTTGGATATACCAAGCATTAAAAAAAGGGGGGGTAAGGGCCCACCTGGTGGGGAATATCGGAAAACCGGTTTTGCTGTCTCTGCTGAAAGCCAAAAAAGACGACGTTTTTG
>CAYYJV010000016.1:0-9036 GCA_964472225.1 uncultured Candidatus Saccharibacteria bacterium
GCTGGTCCATCTGCCTGTCGCCTGCCAAAGCTTTTTGGGAATCATGGACTGCAAGGAAACTTCCTGACTTCCCAAAGCTATCATTTCCTTCCTGATTATGTTTTCAATCTTTTGATAAACTCTTTGACCCAGAGGCAGCAAGTTGTAAATACCCGAGGCCATCTGGTCTATAAAGTCAGCCCTCACCAGCAGCTTGTGGGAAACTGATTCCGCTTCCTTGGGGGGCTCTTTCTTTAAGTTGGCGAAAAGTTGGGACTGCCTCATTAAAATACTCTCGGGATGTCGAATTTAATGGTAATGAAAATCATCATAATTATTAACAAAATGAAAAAAGCCGATGTGATTCTCTGCTCCAGCTTATGGTTAATGGGCTTGCCTCGGATGGCCTCAATGGTTAAAAACACTATTTTCCCTCCGTCCAGAGCCGGAATGGGAAGAATGTTGGCCAAAGCCAGGGCTACGGCAATCAAGGATATTAAAAACAGAAAATAGTTGATTCCCCGAGCAAAATATTCCCTCAACAAATCCAGAATTCCCAAGGGCCCCATAAATTCCATTTCCAGACCCTCCGGAAGCTTGGCTATGCCGAAAACATCTTTCAGCCCCAATAACCAGCCCTTGACTATATTTGAAGTCAGCTGGCCCGTGGCAACCGCCCCGGCTACCGGCGCCCGATACCACGGATAAGGCTTCAAAGCTATCCGAACCAATTCCACCCCTAAAATACCCTCTTCTATCATTATATTCTTTTCCCAGGTATCTTGGCCTCTTTTAAATTTTAAAGTAATCTCCTGTCCCCGATGGGATTGAATAAATTCTTGGAAATCCCCTATTTTGCTGAAATCCAAAAGAATATCTCCTGTTTTTAATCCGGCTGCTTTGGCCGGAGAATCGGGAAGAACCCGGACAATCTGAACCGTGGGATTTACCAGATTGCGGTTTTCCTCGTCAGAAACTTCGGTGGGCAACCCCCAAACTCCAGCTACAATACTTAAAAGAATGGCTGACACTATCCAAAAAGAGACCACCCCTCCCAAAACAATCAAATATCTCTGCCACATGGGCTTGCCGACAAAACTGCGATAATCCTCAATTCCCCCCTGCTCTCCTTTGATGCCCACGAAAGCTCCGAAAGGAAGAAGATTCAAGGAATAAACCGTCTCCCCTATTTTTTTTCCAAAAAGCCGGGGGGGATATCCTATCCCGAATTCCTCCACCTTGGCTCCAAATTTCTTGGCTAAAATAAAATGGCCGAATTCGTGGATAATAATCAACCCCGTAAGACTAACAAAGGCTATAAGGATAGTTAAAATCATAAAGGGCTACGAAATACGAAATGGATATGAATATACCGGCTGTTCACCAACAGCACACAGCGAAAACGTTAAAATTAATTTCGTATATTCGTAAAAAATTCGTATTTCGTAGCAATTATTCGCTGATTTCTCTTTTCTTTTTCTCTCCCAATTCCTCAATTTTCTTATTGTATTCGTCAATCAATTCCTGTAGTTCGTCCTTGGCTTTGAATTTATCGTCTTCTCGGATATTTCCCTCCTTAAACTGGTCTTGTATTTCTCTCCAAACCTCTTCTCTCCAGCGCCTCACAGTTTGTTTTGCCTGCTCTTTTTTTTCAGACAAAACCCTCAGAAGATCTTTTCGGAATTCCTCTGTCAGGGAAGGCAAAGTAAGTCTGATGACGTCTTTGTCAACAACGGGGCTGGCTCCTAGATTCGCCTGGGAAAGAGCTTTTTCAATTCCTTCGATATAAGACTTATCCCAGGGCTGTATTAAAATCTGCTTGGGCTCGGGGCAAGAAATAGCAGCCAGCTGTTTGAGAGGCAATTTCTGGCCAAAACAGTCCACCATAATGTTTTCCACTAGGGCGGGCGAAGCTCTGCCGGTCCTGATTTTTTGCAATTCTCCCTCGAGAAATTTGATTGCCTTCTCCAGTTCCGGTCTAATTTTCTCAATAATTTCCTTGTATGCCATCACTTTCCAATATAACAAAATTTTAAACCAAAGGCAACGCCCAACCCTACAACCAACAAAACTCAAAACAACTTTTTAACAAGATTTTAAAAACATGGGAGAAAAAAACAAGACAAAAAATTCCGTAGTCTAGTGCGCGGAATTTTTGGGCTGAAATGGATTGATGTGCTGAAATGATTGAATTGAAATGAAAAAAGTTAGCGTTGGCTTTACAGCTCCAGCATTAAGATTTCCAAAGCCAAACGCGGATTGACATTGGTGGTGGAAAGCAGAAAATTCACGGTCTGAATGGTTTTGACGACTTTTATATTTTTCCTATCCTGTTTTCCTGCCAACAGATCATCGCGGAAATATCTAAGCCAAGCCTCCAGAATCTCTCTTAAATTATCGGGGTTTTCGGAAAGCTTTCTGGCATATTGAAAGCGTGCGGCCAAATCCGCTTTTTTAAGCTTTTGCATTTCCGAAATCGTTTTCTTTTGAAAATCCGTCAAAGCGGGAAATCTTGAAGGAAACTTAAGGTGTTCCACCCGAGAGATGATGGTAGGCAGCAAAAGGTCGGGGTAATCTGTAATCAAAATGAAAAGAGTTTGTCCTTTGGGTTCCTCCAGCAGTTTCAAAAAGGCTGACTGCGCTTCCCAATTTAAAGTGTGGGCCCTATCTATAATAATTGATTTAAAAGGAGCCGAATAAGACTTCAAGGATAATTTAGCGTGGAGTTCTCTGATTTGGCTGATTTTAATCTCCCCGCTCTCGTCAGGTCCAACAATATATAAATCGGGGTGTCCCTCTTTGATCTTATATCCGTTAACCAAGCTGATAAAATCCAAAGCCAGGCTCTTGATGCTTTTGGGATCCTGGCCGGAAAATAACAAAGCTGAGGGTATTCTTCCCAGCTCCGCCATTTTTTTCAAGAATTGCCATTGTTTGGGATATGACATTATCTCTTTGACATAATACTTTTTTTGTAAACTTCCAAATTCTCCAAGACCACCCCCGTTCCTTTAGCCACGCAAAGTAAGGGATCTTCGGCTATAAAGCAGGGGATGCCGGTTGACTGAGAAATTAACTCATCAATGTTTCTCAAAAGAGCTCCCCCGCCCGAGAGTATCATGCCCTTATCCATGATATCGGCCGAAAGTTCGGGAGGGGTATCCCTGAGAACTTGTTTTATAACTTGGATAATCTCTCCCAGGGGCTCGGCAATGGCTCCCGCCACCTCGTTTGAAGAAATTTTAATATTCCTGGGTAAGCCCAGAATCAGATCCCTGCCCCGGATTTCCATTTCTTCTGACTGCTTTTGAGGAAGAGCCGTGCCAATCTTTATTTTCACTTCTTCGGCGGTTTGATCTCCCACGGCTAAATTGTATTTTTTTCTAATATAGTCCGAAATGGCTAGGTTCATCTTGTCTCCCGCCACTCTCACAGAATTGCAGGTTACAATGCCTCCCAGAGAAATGACCGCCACTTCGGAAGTCCCACCTCCAATATCCACTATCAAATGACCCGAGCACGCATTAATGGGAATACCCGCCCCGATGGCAGCCAAGATGGGCTCTTTGGCCACAAAAGCCTCTTTGGCGCCGGCATTGACTGCTGCTTCCAGCACGGCTCTCCTTTCTGTGGAAGTAATGCCCGCTGGCACAGAAATCATTAACTCCGGCTTCAAGAACTGAAAGCGGCCGATTGTTTTTTTAATGAAATACCGAAGCATAGCTTGGGTAACCCGAAAATCGGCTATTACCCCATCTCTAAGGGGGCGGTAAACCCTGATGGTATCGGGGGTGCGCCCTGTCATTTTTTTCGCCTCTTCCCCTACTGCCAAAATCCTGTTTTCATCCAAAGAAACTGCCACTACCGAGGGCTCCTGTAAAACCACGCCCTTTGGAGGGACAAAAATCAAAGAATTACACGTACCGAGATCTATGCCGATTTTTCTTATGAATAGGCTCATATTATATTCGTTTTATGTCGGCTCCCAGGCTCTGGAGCCTTTCTTCTATTTTCTCGTAGCCCCGGTCCACTTGATAAATATTATTGATAATAGTTTTTCCTTTGGCAATGAGGCCCGCAATAACCAAAGCCGCCCCTCCTCTCAAATCCAAAGAGCCGAGCTCGCGCCCCCGAAGTTGGGTGGGGCCGTTGATAATGGCTCGATGGGGATCGGCAAAATATATTTCTGCCCCCATTTTGTTCAATTCTTCCAAGTATTTCAAGCGGCCTTCGTAAAGAGGGTCGTGAATCAAGGTAGAGCCCTTGGCTCGGGTGGCTAAAACTCCAAATGCTGACTGCAAATCAGAAGGAATTCCGGGATAAGGCAAGCTTTGAATTTTGTCTATCTCCAATTTTTTCCAGGGCAAAACTTGAATGCTTTTATTCGAACAACGCTCGTAATTCACTCCGAAATCCTTAAGTTTTTTCAAGGGCAATTCCAAAAAAGAAACTTCGGCATTTTTAACCAGAACTTTGCCCTTGGTGGCGGCAGCGGTCAAAATGAAGGTACCCGCCTCAATGGGATCGTAAATTAAATTATGCCTGGCTCCTCTTAATTTCTTGGCTCCCTCAATAAACACCTGGTGGGTTCCCGCTCCCTTAATTTTCGCTCCCATTTTCTTCAGAAATCTGGCCAATTCCTGGACCTGATAATCCTGGTCAGCGGTTTTAATAACCGTCTTTCCAGGAACCAAGCTGGCAAAAAGCATTAAGTTTTCGGTAGCGGTAACGCTAAATTCATTTAAGATGACTTCGCCTCCTCTCTTCTTTTCCACTTTTAGAAGATAGTGTTTATTGTGAAGGGTATTTTTAGCTCCCAATTGCGAGAAGCCATCCAAATGGGTATCAATGGGTCTAACTCCAATAACGCAGCCCCCGGGCTTGGGAAGTCTTACTTTTGAAAATCTTGCCAACAAGGGTCCAAAAAGCAATACTGAGCCACGGAGTAGTAATATCAGATCTTCCCTGACTTTTTGGGGATCGATGTCGGAAGCCTTGATTCTGACGGTTCTTTCCCCGACCCAGGAAACCCTGGCTCCCATACTTTCTAAAATTTCGATCATTCTGAAAACATCCTCAATCAAGGGCAAATTGGAAATTTCACATTCCTCTTTGGTTAAAAGAGTGGCCGCCAATATTGGAAAAGCAGCGTTTTTGGCGCCCCTGACCTCAATTTCTCCTTCAAGTCGTCTGCCGCCGTTGATAATAAATTGCTCAGACATACTCTACCTTATCTTAATCTAAATCTCAAAATTTGGCAAACGACCACAATAAAAATTCCTCCCAGAACAAACATTAAATTAAATCCCAAAAAGCCAATCAAGAAACCCGCAATCAAAGAACCCAAATGGGTAAGAATAAAAAGGAAGATAAGGCCCCGAAAATCAAAATTAAATTCTGCGACCAGGCCAGCTCTTGTTTTAAAAACAAGACAAAGAAAGCCCGGTAAAAGCCTCCCAAAAGCAAAACCGCAAAAGAAACCAAAATTAAAAGCAAGACCGGTTTTCGCGTTATCCGCTGGAAAGCTAACCTATGGTTTTCTTTGAAATTTTGAAAATTAAAGCCGTGTTCCGGCAGAATCTGAGCCGGTTTGCTTAACCTGGTTAAGCAATAAATAGCGTTTAAAAAATGAATAACTAAACTTAAAACAAAGACGCCGGTAAAATCAAACTGCCAGATAAAAAAAGCTCCCACTGCGGGCGCAAAAGCCGCGGCGTAAAATGGAGCCGAATAAAACCAGCCGAAAGCCCGGTCGGGTTTTTCCAAACAAGAGCCCATTAAAATTCCTCGGGAAGAAGCGAAAAACAAAGCAGCTGAAATTCCCAAAAGCACTTGCCAGAAATAAAAAAGGGTTGGGTTTTGAATGGTTATCATCTCCAAAGAATAGACTCCGTAACCTAAAATACCAAGAGCTGCCAAAACAGCGGGGTTGATCTTATGGTTGAAAAACCCAACCAAAGGAGCAAAAAAGCAATGGGCAGATAAATCAAAAGGTAAGCATAACCCACTTCCGGCAAAGACATCCCTCTTTGCACCAAAAATAAAGGAAAATACAAAGAAAAAACCTTGTAACCGAACATCAAAAAGAAATGGGTAATGGTTGCATCCCTGGTAATTTTCTCAATCTTCGGCAAAATCATCATATGATGGAAATCGGATATCCATCAATTTACTCTAAGGTAAATTTCCGGATAAAGTTAATATTTCTTTCGTAATACTTAAGCCAATTAACAAAAAACTCCCGATATTCTTCTGGGCTCTTAAAGAACCGGGTCATGGAACTATTATCTATTATTGAAGGGAAATTCCTAATCCCCCACCAATCTTGATGGCTTGACCATCGGTAGTTTTCCAAAAATTTCAAAGCATTTTTAATTTCTAAATTTGTTAACCCTTTTTCTTTCCAGTTGGGTTTCCAAATATCTAAAGGATTTGCATGAATATAACAAATCAAATGAATGGCTTGAGTATCATTAGTAATGTGAACTTTTTTATATTTCCCCTGAAATAATACACCGCTTCTTTTATATTTTGTATTAAAAAAATTACTAAAACCCACTCCAAATTTTTGATGAAATTTTGAAAGACTATTTTCGTCTCTTGGAGAAGAAAAAAGATGATAATGGTTTGGCATCAAACACCATGTTATCAAATCTACCAGCCCTTCTCTTACCCTTTCATTGATGGATATCCGATTTCCATCAATATCATTAAAACGCCGTTTTAAGTTAATAACCGCTTTGGCATCGTTAAATTCATAAAGATCGTGAACGCCTCGGAAATAGTCCCGGTCTTCTAAAAATATTTTTCGTTTTTCTACTCCCCGATTATATGTATGATAAAATTCCATATTCTTTAATTATAACACAACAAAAATATGATGGAAATCGGATATCCATCATATATCCATCGTAAGATAAGTAGGCACAATTATTCGGAAGTTGATAAAATAAAAAGCGCGAGCCGCGAAGCGGCGAGCGCCTTGTTTAGTCATTAGTCCGGTTAAACCATACGCTTCCGGTGTGGATTGATTTTTGAGCGTCAAATAGTTATTATGTATTATGATAATGCTTATGCAAAAGCGATCCAGAACCGTTTTATTTATAGTCTGTATTTTTTTATTCCTTCTGGCAGCACCCACCGCGCTTTTATATTTTCAGGGCTACCGTTTTGACTTTGAAAAAAACAAAATAGTCCAAACCGGCGGCTTTTATTTTAAGGTGCTGCCTGCCAGCTGCCAAGTTTATCTTGATGGCGATTTCAAAAAGAAGACCTCGGGTTTTACGGGTTCGGTCTTGATTGAAAATCTAATGCCCAGAGAATACCAGGTGGAAATAAAAAAGGCGGGCTACCATTCTTGGCAGAAAAACTTGGAAGTAAAAGAAAAACAGGTAACCGAAGCCAAACACATTATTCTCTTCCCGAGAAACCCAAAATTTGAAATAACCGAGAATCGAATTATTATTCCTAAAATGAAAAGCGTAGCCACTTCCTCGGACAAAACAAAAGTTGCTAAAAAAAACAATTATGAAATATGGATTTCTTATCCGGAAAAAGAAGAGGAAATTTTCTTAACCCGTTTTTCGAAGGAAATCGGCAACATTTTCTGGTTAACCGACCATTACTTAATATTCAGCGTCGGAGATAAGATAAAAATCAGCGAAATTGATAAGCGCGACAAAATAAATATGGTCAACCTGGCTGAATTTAAAAACCCGGAGATTTTCTGGGACAAAGAAGAGAAAAATTTATATGTTGAAAGCGAAGGAAAAATATATCTTTCAACAAACCTAATAAAATAATCAATGAAGGTTCTTCGGAAAATAAAAGTGGCTTGGGAAAATCCCTACGAACTTTCTTATTTATTCTTGGCGACGTATCTCCTTGTAGCCACTGCCGTTATCTTTAAATTCGGCCTCTATTCCGGTTTAGATATAATCTTTCTGATATTCTTCATCGGAGCTTTGATAATAGGAAAATACCTTGTCTTTTTGAGGGACTGGTTGCCCTTTCTCCTGATGTTTTTCGGATATGAAATGATGAGAAGCGTTGCCGACAATCTGACTCAATCGGTGCATACGTGGGAAATGATAAAAGCAGACGCCTTTTTATTCGGACAGATACCCACCGTCTCTCTGCAAGCCAATTTATGGCAGCCGAATTCTCTTTTGTGGTACGATATCGCGGCCTACTTCTTTTATATTTCCCATTTCTGGTTTATTTTTTTGGTCGGATTTATTATCTGGTTTAAAAAAAGAAGCCATTTTAAGGCATTCTCTTGGAGTTTCATCATTCTAAACACGCTGGGATTTATCACTTATTTACTGTTTCCGGCCATGCCTCCCTGGATGGCCAGCAACTATCAATATGTCGAAGGAATAAACAGATTGTTGATAGATATAGGCAACAAATTGCATTTTAGCGGAATTTTTACTTTTCTTTATAAGATAATCAGCCCCAATGAAATAGCGACCATGCCTTCTATGCACGCCGCCTGGGCTTGGTTCGCTTCTTTGTTTCTGGTTTATATTTTTGGAAAAAAGCTGTGGCCAATTTTTATTATACCAGTCGGCTTAGGTTTTAGCTTGGTGTATTTAGGAGAACATTATGTTATTGATATTTTGCTTGGCATCATTTATGCAACCTTAGGTTTTTGGGTAGGAAAACGATTCTTGATGACGCAAAACCGCCAAGGTTTTGAAGCCCAACGAGGCCCGGCGTAAGTCACGCCGATTCTCGGCGTCTTATTTCTCTGCCATTTTTATTTTCTTTTTGAAATCTTCCCATTTCACTTCCTTGCCGTCAGCCTTCTCACAAATCTCTTTAAACTGACAGTATTTGCACTGCCAATTTTCAGGATAATCGGGCAATCTTGAAGGAATGATATTTTTGTCGATTTTCGTTTTGAGATCCTGCAAACTGCTTAAAAGATTTTTAGCCAAGACGGGGTTGTATTCAACTAAAAATTCCTTCAACTCCAGCCTGTCTTTGTCGACATAAAGCAAAATCCCCTTGGGAATCTTAAAATAATGCAGGTAAAGCTGGATTTGATTGACG
>CAYYJV010000017.1:0-8134 GCA_964472225.1 uncultured Candidatus Saccharibacteria bacterium
GGCTAAGCATGGTTCCCGGGGTCAATCGCCGAAAAATACAGGTTGCCGAGATTCGCTGAAGCCGAGGAAAACCGGTACTTTAAGATTTTGCTGCCGAGCGCGCCTACCAGTTTTTAATTTCAAGGGCTTGCTTCGCGGCTTCCTCCTCCGCCTCCTGCTTGGAAGAACCCTCGCCTTCTGCCACCAATTCATCTTTCAAGAACACTCCGATGACAAAATGCTTAGCGTGGTCCGGACCCCATTCTTTCAATACCTTGTAGGCAGGAGTGATGCCGACCATTTCCTGGGCTTTTTCCTGAAAAAGCGACTTGGCGTCTTTAAAAAGGCGGTTTTTGATAATTCTAGGAAGCTCTTTAATTACTTCTTTTTCGATAAATTTGCTGCAGGTATCGTAGCCCTGGTCCAGGTATAAACTTCCCACAAAAGCTTCAAAGGTGTTGGCCAGAATATACTGGCGGGCTTTGCCGGTTTCTTTGGCTTCTCCCCGAGAAAGTAAAAGGAAGTCGTTGAAGCCAAGCTTTTGAGCTATTTCAGAAAGCATTTTGGCGTTGACCAAAGCCGCTCGCCAATTGGTCAGTTCTCCCTCCGGCTTTGCGGGATATTTTTTAAACAAATATTCTGTCACCACCAATTCCAAAACCGCATCTCCCAAAAATTCCAGCCTTTCGTTGTGAAAAAGGCGAAAATTGGGATTTTCGTTGATGTAAGATCTGTGAACAAAGGCTTGAACCAGCAGGTCTTTGTTCTTGAACTTAATTTTTAATTTTTTCTCCAGAGGCGAAAAATCTTTCATTTTTGTTCTATTTCTTTGTAAACCGTACCCAAAACGCCGTTGATGAACTTCCCGGAACTCTCCCCCCCGAAGGTCTTGGCCAGCTCAATGGCCTCGTTAATGGCTACCTTGGGTGGAACTTCTTCTTTGTTGGCGTAAAGAAGCTCAAAAAGGCCGATTCTCAAGACGTTTCTATCAACAATGGTAATTTGCTCCAGAGGCCATTCGGGAGCTGCCTTTTCAATAATTTTATCGATCTGGGGCAAATGATCCCTTACACCCCTGATCAGCTGCCACACGAAATCGGTATCTTCCAACCCCGGACCGTATTCTTTGATATTTTTCTCTACGATTTTATCCAAAAGCTCCGGCTTTTTGCCGTTAAAATCCCATTCGTAAAGAGACTGCATGGCGATGGATCTTGATAAATGACGCGATGCCATAAACCTTTTACTACGCAAAAGAAATTCCAAGCACCAAATTCCAAATTATAAACTATTATAAACTATATGTGTTTTGAATTTTGGAAATTGGGATTTGAAATTTACCGTATGTAAACGGTGGGCTGGTTATTTGTTATTTATCGTTTGGACAATTCTTCCCACGACATACTGCCTTCCTTTTTGGGTTCCTTCTGCTCGGCTGCCTCTTTGGCTTTTATTTCTTTTTCCTTTTGTTTTCTTTCCTTTTTGGTCAGCTTTTTCATCACATCCAAAATCTCAGCTCCTTTGTAGTAGCCGCAGTTCTGGCAAACCGTATGAGGCCTCACCGGCTTTCCGCATTTCGGACATTTGCCCAAAGCCGGCCTCTTTAAATAAAGATGTTGTCTTCTCTGTCCCTGTCTAGATTTTGTTTTCCTTTGTTTGGGTACAGCCATACGTGTTATTAAAGCGGCGACTCTGCTCGGATTTTTACAAATCCGAGAAATTGCCTCGCTTTTTACCACCCTTCCCCATGCTCCGCATAGGGACTCCGGTTATCTTAAAACTATTTCTATGTATATCACATCTCCCGTATCTTTTCAACATTTTGATGTGGAACGGGGTCCCATATCCCTTGTGCCTATCAAAGCCGTATTGAGGATATTTTTTATGATACTTTTCCATAATCCCGTCCCGAGTGACCTTGGCAATTATGGAAGCTGCCATGCAAGAGAATACCTTTTCATCGGCCTTGACAATTGACCTTTGAGGGATAGGCAGATCTAATTTCATCTTCCCGTCCACAATTAAAAAATCGATGCGTCTCTTGACATGTCTCTTGATATGTCTCTTGTGCCCGCATATGCGTTTACAGGAGATATTCTTCACTGCTTTAATCATGGCAAGCTTGGTGGCTTCCAGAATGTTTATTTTATCTATCGTTTTTTCTGAAACCCGGCCAATCCCCCACTCTATGGCCGGATGATTGGTTAAAATCTCGTAAAGCTCTTCTCGTTTTTTCTTCGTCAACTTTTTCGAATCTTTAATGTCGGGAAGAACGCTTCTCCAGCGGAGAAACGTTCTCCGATCTGCTACTACGGCGCAAGCTACCACCGGACCGGCCAAAGGCCCCCTTCCAACCTCGTCCAAACCGACCGTTATTTTGTTTTTCCTTTTCATTCTCCTATTTTACCCCCTACACCATCATGAGGACAAGCGCTTGTGGCGCTAAATTAATGAAGTTAGTCCTCATTTGGTGTGAGGGACCAAACATAAAAAAGAATTTTATTTGTAAGGCGGGGTCTTTACTCCGTCTTTTAAGTTGATATAATAAGTTAATGTCGAAGTTCACTCATCTACATGTACATAGTCATTATTCTCTGCTCGACGGTCTGCCCAAGATCGACGAGCTTTTAAATTATGTAAAGGAATTGGGCATGGACTCGGTGGCCCTGACAGATCACGGAGTATTGTACGGCGCCGTGGAGTTTTTTAAAAAAGCGAAAGAAAAAGGAATTAAGCCCATTATAGGCTCGGAAATATATCTGGCGCTGGAATCAATGCACCAGAAAAGGCCGAATATAGACGACAAAAGATACCACCTGGTGCTTTTGGTCAAAAACGAGGAGGGCTACAAAAATCTGGTGAAGCTGATCACCCGGGCCCACTTGGAAGGATTCTATTACAAACCGAGGGTGGATGAAGAGCTCCTGGAAAAGCATTCGGGAGGCCTGATCGCTCTTTCCGCCTGCTTGCAAGGCAAAATCCCCCAGCTTGTTTTGGCCAAAAAAATAAAAGAGGCGGAGGAAACCGCTCTAAGATACCAGAAAATTTTCGGTAAGGACAATTTCTATCTGGAACTCCAGCATCACCCCAATATCAAGGAACAAAAGAAGGTCAACGAAACCCTTATTGCTTTTTCAAAAAAGCTAGGAATACCCTTGGTCTGCACCAACGACTGTCATTATTTAAAGCCGGAAGATTCGGAAGCCCAAGATGTCTTAATGCTTATCAATACGGGAGCTAACCCCAACGACCCGGAAAGATTAACCATGAAAGAAGACGATTTCTCCCTGCGCTCCCCGGCAAAAATGATTGAAGACTTTAAGGAAGTTCCGGAAGCTCTGGAAAACACCCAGAAAATAGCTGAAGACTGCAACTTTCAGTTCGAGCTGGGCAATGTAAAACTCCCTCATTTCGAAGTGCCGAACCAAAAATCACCCGACGAGTATTTAAAAGAACTCTGCTACCAAAAGCTGGAAAAACGCTATCCAAAGCCAAAAAAGGAAGTCCTGGATAGGCTAGAATACGAACTGTCCGTGATAAAGCAAATGGGATTTGCCTCTTACTTCCTAATAGTCCAGGATTTTGTCAACTGGGCCAAAGAAAACAGAATCGTGGTGGGGCCCGGTCGAGGTTCGGCAGCCGGCTCCCTGGTCTCCTATGTTCTTCACATTACCAACGTGGATCCCCTGAAATACAATCTTCTTTTTGAGCGCTTTCTGAATCCCGACAGAATCGCCATGCCCGATATCGATTTGGACTTCACCGACAGAAGAAGAGACGAAGTGATAGAATACGTGGCTCAAAAATACGGCAGAGACAAGGTAGCCCAAATCATCACCTTCGGAACCATGGCAGCGAGAGCTGTAGTTAGAGACGTGGGCAGGGCCTTGGGATATACATATACTTACTGCGACCAAATTGCCAAAATGATTCCCTTTGGTTTCACTCTGGACGAAACCCTTGAAAAAATTAAAGAGTTCAAAGATATCTACCAACAGGACAACCAGGCCAGGCGTCTGATTGACCTAGCAAAAAAACTGGAGGGGGTGGCCCGTCACGCCTCTACTCACGCCTGTGGAGTAGTGATTTCCAAAAATTCCCTGGAAAACATAGTACCCCTCCAATATCCAACCCAATCGGAAGACACCATCGTCACCCAATACGAAATGCACGCCATCGAAGATTTGGGGCTTCTGAAGATGGATTTTTTGGGATTGAAAAACTTGACCATCATCGAAGACACCTTGGCCAGAATATACAAAGTGCACGGAAAATCCATAGATATCCACCAAATTCCGTCGGACGACAAAAAAACCTTCAAGCTTTTGCGGGAAGGACAGACTACCGCAGTTTTCCAATTGGAATCCGACGGCATGAAAAGATATTTGAAACAATTGAAGCCCACGGAATTCGAAGACATCATCGCCATGGTTGCCCTCTACCGACCCGGTCCCATGCAGCTGATTCCAGACTATATCGCCAGAAAGCATAAGAAAAAGAAAGTGGAATACCTTCACCCAAAATTGGAGCCCATTTTGAAAAACACCTACGCTATCCCTGTTTATCAAGAGCAAATCATGCAAATAGCACAACAGTTGGCCGGATTTACCATGGCCGAAGCCGACGTCTTAAGGAAAGCTATCGGCAAGAAAATCAAAAAACTCCTGATGGAACAAAAAGACAAATTCATTCAAGGTTGTATCAAAAACGGCATTGAAAAGGCGATAGCCCAAAAGATTTGGGCCTGGGTAGAGCCCAACGCCAGGTATTCCTTCAATAGGTCTCATGCGGCCTCCTACGCCACCATCGCCTATCAGACAGCTTATCTGAAAGCCCACTACCCCGCAGAATTCATGTCGGCTGTTCTGACTTCGGAAAAAGCGGACGTGGAAAGGATTTCCCTCCTAATTACGGAATGCAAAAAAATGGGTTTGGATGTTTTGCCTCCTGACATCAACGAAAGCTTCATTAATTTCAGCGTGGTGGGAGGAAAAAATCAAATTCGCTTCGGGCTTTTGGCCATAAAAAACGTCGGCCAAAATGTGGTGGAAGCCATCTTGCAGGAAAGAAAAGAAAGAGGGCCCTACGCCTCGATTGACGACTTTATTTCCAGAGTAAATCCAAAAGTTTTGAATAAAAAATCGCTGGAAAGTTTGATTAAGGCAGGTGTCTTTGATAAATTGGCGGAAAGAAATCAGCTTTTAATTAATTTAGAAAAATTATTGGAAAAAGCCAGAGAAATCCAAAAAAACAAAACCAACGGCCAGCAGGGGCTTTTTGATGGAATGAAAATAACCTCGATGGCATCCCTGGCTTCTGCTCCCCCATCTTCGGAAGCTGAGAAATTAAAATGGGAAAAGGAACTTTTGGGTCTTTACGTCTCGGGCCATCCACTTGAAAAATATGTTAAGATAATGGCTAAAAAATCTCTGCCCATCTCGCAAGTCACCCAAGAACTGGAAGGAAAATTGATCAAGGTGGGAGGAATTATCTCTAAGATCAAAAAAATAATTACCAAAAAAGGCCAACCCATGCTGTTTGTCAATTTGGAAGACCAGACGGACAAAATAGAGCTGGTGGTTTTCCCAAGGGTAATAGAAAGCTATCCCACCCTCTTTCAAGAAAACAAAGTGGTCTTTGTCTCTGGGAGAGTCGACCTCAGGGACAACGTGCCTAAAATTATTTGCAATACAATTGAAGAGATCGTAGAAATATGAATGTAAATTTTAACCAACATCAAGAAAATATCAAAAGAGAGTTGGATTACAGGTTGGAAGAATTTAAAAATAGATTGCGGGACAAAATCCGCCAAGAATTCGATCAAATTCGACAAGAGGTGGAAAATCAAATAAGGCAAGAGGTAGAAAAAGTAAAAAAAGAAATAAAACAAAAATAAAAAGCCTAAAAATTATGGGAGTCGGACTCCCATAATTTGGTAGTCTGGTATAATTAAATAATGGAGTTTTATCATACTTACAATCGAGGTATAGAAAAAAGAAAGACATTTCTAAAAAATACTGATTATCTTCGAGCAATCCATGACATGTATGAATTCAATAACATTAATGACATTACTAATGTTGCCTATCGATTTAGGAAAAATCCGGTTTCTGTTACCCCCGAAAAACCGCGCAAGAAATTAATAAGCCTCATATGTTGGTGTTTGATGCCCAACCACTATCATTTTTTTCTGTGCCCGATTGAAAATAATGGCCTGCCAAAATATCAAAAAAAAATTGGAGTGGGTTTTACCAATTTCTTTAATATAAAATATAAAAGGGATGGTGTATTGTTTCAAGGGAAATATAAAAAAGTTCGTGTTGTCAATGATATTCAAGCCCTTCAATTAATTTGCTATATCCATTCAAATCCTTTAGACCTTTGGAAAACGAATTGGAAAGAAAAAGGTTTAACAAATTCGGAAATTAAAGATGCTCTGAGGTTTCTAGAAAAAAAATACAGGTGGTCGAGTCATTTAGACTGGTTGGGAATTAAAAATTTTCCTTCCTTAATAGATATTGATCTGATGCATCGATTTTTCAAAAGTCCAGAAGAATATCGAAAATTTTTTATAGACTGGTTAAAATATTACGAAAAAAATATTGAATCTATCCAAAAGATCATTTTAGAAAAATAAAAATTATGGGAGTCGGACTCCCATAAATCTATTAGAAACACTTTATTTATGATGGATATCCGATATCCATCATATATCCATCATACTAGTCATATAATATATCCATTATACTAGTCATATATCCATCATACTAGTAATCTCTGGAAAAACAGAGGTTGCGGGTCGAACGCAACCTCTGTTTGATGAACTAATCGAATTTCCATACTCTGGCGCCGTTGCGCCAGATCGGAGAAGGAACACCAGAAAGCATAGGATATAGGCTGGCGCTCCGGTAACCGAGGGCCCGGTTAAATTGCCCCCGGTCCAAAGCTTTATCCTGGATTTCCTTTACCTTCGCCACCCGCGAAAGGCGGGCGCACTTCGTCGAGCAATAGGACATTCTTTCGCCTCCTTTAATTTTTATATCTTAATAATAACATACTATATTGGATTTGTCAAGGGGTGTTGACGGATTTGCCTAAACGGAAAATTTTGATATAATGGGATTAATATGAAAATCGAGACTATTAGACATTCTTTGGCCCATGTGATGGCGGCTGCGGTCCAGGAATTATATCCTGGGACCAAATTTGGCATAGGACCGGCTATTGAAAACGGCTTTTATTACGACTTCGAACTTCCCCATCCCCTGTCTCCAGAAGACCTGCCCAAAATTGAAAAAAAAATGAAAGAACTGCTTAAACAAAATATTAAATTCAAAAAAAAAGCAATTTCCAAAGCAGAAGCTCAAAAGCTATTCAAAAACCAACCCTACAAACTAGAACTCATTGACGAAATGCCGGGAAAACAAGTTTCCGTCTATCAAAGCGGTAAATTTACCGATTTATGCAAAGGTCCACACGTAAAATCCACAAAAGAAATACCCGACGCTTTCAAGCTGCAAAGAATTGCCGGCGCCTACTGGCGAGGTTCTGAAAAAAACCCCATGCTAACCAGAATTTACGGAGTGGCCTTCGAAACTAAAAGAGAATTGGATATTTTTCTCTTTCAGCAAGAAGAAGCAGAAAAAAGAGACCACAGGCTTTTGGGCAAAACCATGGATTTATTTCATATTGATGAAGAAATAGGTCCCGGCCTCATATTATGGCACCCGAAAGGCGCCCTTTTGAAAAAAACCATCATAGATTATGCTCTTGGCCAATATTTAAAGAGCGGCTACCTCCTGGTGGACACGCCCCATATTGCCAAACTAAATCTCTGGAAAATCTCCGGCCACACCGATTTCTACAAAGAAAATATGATGCCGCCAATGCATATGTCGGAAATAGGACACGAAGAAAAAGATGACTATCAGATAAAGCCAATGAACTGCCCCTTCCATATGGCCATATACAAAAACCGGATTAGAAGCTACAAAGATTTTCCTCTTCGCTATACAGAGATAGGCACCGTTTACAGATACGAAAGATCGGGAACTCTCCATGGTTTAATGCGGGTGAGGCAAATCACCCAAGACGATGCCCATATTTTCTGCACCCCCGACCAGCTTTCAAAAGAACTCTTTTCTTTAGTTAAATT
>CAYYJV010000018.1:0-7619 GCA_964472225.1 uncultured Candidatus Saccharibacteria bacterium
ACTAAGGGAAATACCATAAAAAGATTTTTAGGGCCGAATTATCAGGTCCTTTCTTCCTATGGACACGTTAGGGATCTGCCCGAGAATGAACTGGGAGTGGATATTGAAAATGATTTTAAGCCCAAATACGTCATTCCTCCTAAATCAAAAAAGATAATTCAGTTTTTGTCTGAAAACGCCCAAAAAGCAAACTTAACTATTTTAGCTACCGATGAAGACAGAGAGGGAGAAGCCATTGCCTGGCATTTATCTCAAGTTCTCGGCTTGAACGGACAAAAACCGTATCAAAGAATTGTCTTTCACGAAATTACCAAATCTGCCATCGAAGAAGCCCTGAAAAACCCAAGGAAAGTGGATATGAACCTGGTTGACGCTCAACAAGCAAGAAGGGTTTTGGATAGAATCGTCGGCTACAAGCTTTCCCCTTTCCTGTGGAAAAAAGTGGCTAGGGGCCTGTCAGCAGGAAGAGTGCAGTCGGTGGCTGTTAGGTTGGTAGTGGAAAGGGAAAGGGAAATAGAAAAATTCAAGCCGGAAGAATACTGGACCATTGTTGCCGACCTTCAGAAGTTGTCGAAGAATAGTTCTCCGACAACTAAATTTGAAGCAATTTTAGTTAAAAAAGATAATAAATGCCTAGACAAATTAGCAATTAAAAATAAGAGAGAAGCAGAGAAAATTGTTAAAGATTTAGAGGGAGCCGAATATAAAGTCGCAGATATTGAGAAAAAAGAGGTAAAGCGTAATCCCCTACCGCCATTTACTACCAGTACTCTGCAGCAGGCAGCCTGGTATAACTTTCGTTTTCCCGCCAAGCTGACAATGCGCATCGCTCAAAATCTTTATGAAAGAGGGCTAATCACCTACCACCGCACGGACTCTTTGAATCTTTCCAATTTGTCTTTGAATACCGCCAAGAAATTCATTGTAGATAATTACGGCAAAAATTATTATCAACCCAGGAAATACAAAGCTAAAGGCAGAGCCCAGGAGGCGCACGAAGCCATCCGTCCGACATATACCGACAGAACTCCGGAGAAGATAAAAGGAGAGGCTAAGCTAGACCAAAATCAGTACCGCCTTTATGAACTGATTTGGCAGAGGTTCATCGCCTGTCAGATGGCGCCTGCTATTTTTGATTCTGTTGGGGTCGATATTAATGCTAAGAACTATACTTTCCGAGCCACCGGTCAAACCCTAAAATTCGACGGCTTCTTAAAGGTTTATCCAGTAAAATATAAAGAAGCACAACTTCCCCCGTTGGAAAAAGACGAGGCTTTGAAATTATTAAAACTTACCCCTTCTCAGCATTTCACCCAACCTCCCCCGAGATATACCGAAGCCACCCTGATTAAAAAATTGGAGGCGGAAGGCATCGGCCGACCCTCCACTTATGCCCCCATTATTTCTACCATCCAAGAAAGA
Organism: uncultured Candidatus Saccharibacteria bacterium; assembly: GCA_964472225.1. Classification (GTDB taxonomy): domain Bacteria; phylum Patescibacteriota; class Minisyncoccia; order Minisyncoccales; family MHMH01; genus CAYYJV01. The sequence goes on from CAYYJV010000018.1 coordinate 1,423, forward strand.
AATTATATTGAAAAAGATGAGAAGAAATACTTTCGACCTACAGAAATTGGCACTGTGGTCAATGACTTGCTGGTGAAACACTTCCCCAAGATTGTTGATTTGAAATTTACAGCCATGATGGAGGAAAGCTTAGATGAAATTGCCAAGGGTGAAAAAAGGTGGGTAAAAATCATTAAAAACTTTTACGGCCCCTTTGCTGAAAACTTAAAGCAAAAATACGCTAAGGTTTCTAAAAAAGAATTTACCGAAGAACCGACAAAAAAGAAATGTCCCAAATGTGGAGCTCCCCTGCTGATTCGCCTGGGAAAATACGGAAAGTTCTATGCCTGCTCCAAATTCCCCCAATGCCAGCACACCGAATCATTGCCGGAAAACAAATTGGGAATTAAATGCCCAAAATGCCAAGAGGGCGAACTCGTAGAAAAAAGGACCAAAAAGAAAAAGATTTTTTACGCCTGCAACCGTTTTCCCAAATGCGATTTCGCCCTTTGGGATAAACCTACAGGGAATAAATGTCCTAAATGTGGTTTCTTATTGGTAGAAACTAAACAAGGAATCAAATGCTCCAACAAAGACTGTGATTACATGAAATAAAAAGACTCGAAATCGCAACCATAGTTGTTATTTCGAGTTTTTTGTTTCGGGTTACTATCCTTCTTGATTTTTTCGGTGCTATGTGAGTATAATAAAGGATAATTTGGAAAATGCCAACCCCCAAAATAATCCAAAAAATTCTCAGGCCGGCGGTAGATTCAAAATTAACTGAAAGAGCCTTTGAGTTTGCCAAAGTGGCCCATCGGGGTCAGAAAAGGTTGTCGGGAGAAGACTACATCCAGCATCCAATAAGGGTGGCCCAAATTTTAAAAGAAATGCGCCTCGATTCCCAAACAATCGCTGCAGGATTTTTACACGATGTGCCCGACGACACAGAAAAAACGCTGGGGGACATTGAAAAAGAGTTCGGCAAAGAAATCGCCTTTTTAGTAGAAGGAGTCAGCAAATTGGGCAGGATTCGCTACCCAAAAGACGGTCTAGAGATAAAACCTATCGAAGCTAGAATTGAAGAGCCTGTTGATCTTAGGGCCGAAAATTTGAGAAAAATGTTTTTTGCCATGGCAGAAGATCTCAGGGTGGTCTTAATAAAGCTGGCTGATAGGGTAAGCAATATGGAAACGTTGGACTCTCTCCCTCCGGAAAAGCAAAAAAGAATTGCCCTAGAAACTCTAGAAATTTTTTCTCCGTTGGCCAACCGCCTGCAAATCGGTGAAATAAAAGGAAAACTGGAAGATCTCGCTTTCCCCTACCTTTATCCGAAAGAATTCGCCTGGTTAAAAAGTCAGGTGAAAGAAGAATATGAACAGAGAGAAAAGTACCTCCAAAAAATCAAACCCATTTTAATCAAAATTTTAAAAGAAGGAGGAATAAAACCAATTGATGTCCATTCTCGTCCCAAACACTACTGGAGTCTTTACCAAAAACTCCTAAAGCACGAAATGGATTTTGGAAGAATTTATGATGTGGTGGCTTTAAGAGTAATTGTTAACGATGTTAAAACCTGCTACGCGGCTTTAGGGGTTATCCATAAATTCTGGAGGCCTCTGCCCGGCCGAATCAAAGATTATATCGCTTTCCCAAAGCCCAATAACTATCAGGCTCTCCATACCACCTGTTTTTGCCTGGATGGAAAAATTACGGAAATCCAAGTCAAAACTAAAAAAATGCACGAGGAAGCCGAATACGGAATTGCCGCCCACTGGGCAACAAAAGAAGGCATCAATCTCAAAACCCAGGGAAAAAGATTTGCCTGGGTTCAGCAGCTAAGAGATTGGCAAAAAGAGGTGTCAAAATCACAGGAATTCTGGGAGGGGCTTAAAATTGACTTTTTTAAAAACAGAATTTTTGTCTTTACTCCCAAAGGAGACGTTGTTGACTTACCCGAAGGAGCCAGCCCCATTGATTTCGCTTACGCCATCCACACCGATATTGGCAATCACTGCGCCGGCGCTAAAATAAATGGAAAATTGTCTTCTTTCTCCCAGTCCTTAAAAAATGGAGATGTGGTGAAAATTATTACCGAAAAAAACAAAAAGCCATCCCGTGACTGGCTAGAGTTTGCCAAAACTACCTTGGCTCGTTCGCGTATCAGAGAACAATTAAGAAAGATGGCGGGAGAAGAAATGCTTCGCGCCAAAGCAGCAGCCGTCAAACCAAAACCAACCATCCCGTCTTTCTCCCCATCCGCCAAGCCATCCTTTCCTCCGAAAGAAAAATCGGCTCAGGTTTTTTTGGCCGGAGAGAGAGGAATGAAAATTTATTTAGCCAAATGCTGCTGCCCTCAGCCGGGAGACGAAATTCGCGCTTGGATTACCAAAGAAAGGGGTGCCTCTATTCATAAAACCGATTGCGAAAACCTAGTTCAAGCTCAAAAAAAATGTCCCCAGCGAATCTTTGAGGCCTCTTGGTCGGGTAAAGAAAAAATATATTATACCGCATCACTGGCCATAAAAGCTGAAGACAGAATTGGTTTGTTCAGAGACATCTCTTCGGCTATTAGTGCTTTGGGAATCAATATTCTAAGCTGCCACGCCGACCCCCCGAAAGAAAAAAAGGCCACTTTGAAGGCCAACGTTGAAATATCTGATTGGGAAGACCTAGACAAACTCTTCGGACAGCTCAAACAAGTCAAGGGCGTTCTTGAGGTTCGGAAGATTTGATTTTCTTCAATAGGTTCTCCAGTTCTTTTTTGGAGTTGAAAAAAATGGTCAACTTTGGGCGGCCCGCTTCCATCCTCAACCTCAGGTTTTTAATTCTCAAAATGCCTCTAAGTTTTTCTTCCAAGGCCTTTACCTCTTTGGACGCTGCAGAAATCTGCTTTTTAACGGGTTTCCAGATATTCAATTTCTGAGCCAAGCTTTCCACCTCTCTCACATTCAAGCCCTCTCTTACGGTCCTAATAAAAAGGGTTTTTTGTTTTTTGGGATCTCCCACGGCCAGCATGGCTCTGGCATGACCCTCGGTAATTTTCTCCTCTCTCAGGGCCTGCCTGACTTCTTCCGGTAAATCGAGCAATCTCATGGTGTTGGCTACTGCTTCCCGGCTTTTGCCAACCAGTTTGGCAATATCCTTTTGTAAAAAGTTAAATTCGTCCTGCAGTCGTTTATAGGCTTCGGCTTTCTCCATCGGGTTTAAATCCAACCTCTGGACATTTTCAATTATAGAAACCTCCAGCTTTTCCTGTTCGGTTGGTTCCCTGATGATTACCGGTATTTGGGTTAGACCCACCATCTTGGCCGCCAACAACCTCCTTTCTCCTGCCACCAACTGATATTCGTTCCCGCTCTCTTTTTCAATGCGGCTTACCAGCAAGGGCTGCAAAATGCCGTGTTCTTTGATGGAATCTGCCAAAGCCTCCAGGCCCGACTGGTCGAAGTTCTTCCTGGGTTGGTAAGGATTGGGCTTTATTTTCTCAAGCTCAATGTAAAATATGGGCTCTTGTTTCTGCCCGGAATCTTTTTTATTTTTTTCTGATTTTTTGGGAATCAGGGATTCCAATCCTTTGCCAAAATTATTTTTCGTCATGTTTGTTGTTTAAATTTATTAATTCTTCTGCCAGCTCCCGGTAAGCTTTTACGGCGGGAGACAAGGGAGCGTATTGCAAAATGGTTTTTCCGAAACGAGGGGCTTCCGCCAAGGTTACGGTCCTGGGGATGACGGTGTCAAAAACATAACCTGGAAAATTCCTCCTCACTTCCTTGGCTACTTCCCGAGAAACCTTGTTATTTCTACTATACATTGTCAAAAGGGCGCCGGCAATCCTCAAATCCGGCTTTAAGTTATCTTTGACTAAATTAATGGTATCGAGAAGTTGTTCCAAACCCTCTAAAGCCAAGTATTCGCACTGAACCGGTATCAACACTTCATCGGCCGCGCAAAGTGCGTTTATGGTTAAAAGACCCAAGCTTGGCGGAGAATCAATAAAGATAAAATCGTAAGGTTCTTTTACTTTTTCTAAAATCTGGTGAAGCTTAAACTCTCTATTGTCAGCCGTTACAAGTTCGACTGTGGCTCCCGCCAAATCGGGCGAAGAAGGCATAATTTCGTAATTAAAAAACGGGCTTTTCCTGATTATGGCCGAAGGACTGATTTGGCCCGTCAGGGCATGATATATGGAAAGGGGCAAATTGCGCGGAGCAATCCCCAAAGATAAAGTGGCGTTGGCCTGAGAGTCCATATCAACCAGCAGAACCCTTTTGCCCATGGCGCTCAAAAAAACGGGGAGATTGGTCGCAACCGAACTCTTCCCCACACCTCCTTTCTGATTGGCGATAGCAATAACCCTGGCCATTAATTCAAACTAACAAAAATCTCTAAAAATAGCAATAAGCTGAAAAATCATACAATAAACTCAGAGTAAAAATAAAACGACCGTCGCAAACAAGTGCTCGCTCTGGCAAGGTGCAGATCCAATACAGACCCAATTTTGGTAAAAACGTTTATTTATGGCGATCGCTATAGATAAACGTAAATAATAATTTCTTTAAACTTAGGCGTGCTACATTAAATGTGTTAAATTTGATCACGTTTTTATTTTTGACAAATAAGAAAAAAAATGGTAGATTTGAGGGTAGTTTTGGGCGAGTGGCGGAACTGGAATACGCGTACGACTCAAAATCGTATGAGCTTACGCTCTTGAGGGTTCGACTCCCTCCTCGCCCACTAAAATTTCCTGAAAATTTTCACAATCAGCCAGCCAGAGAAAATTCCCACTAGGGCTCCGGCCAAAATATCCGACGGCCAATGCACACCCACAAAAACTCGGGAAATGGAAATTAAAAAAGCGGCGGCGAAAAACAAGGCGCCGACTTTTTTATTATAGAAAAAAACAACAGCGCTTAAAGCAAAGGAAAAAGCGGCGTGACCCGAAGGAAAGGATGCACCGGTTTGCTCTAAAAGTAGATTAACCGTATTTTCAAAAAAGGGTCGCGGTTTCGGCCAAAAAAATTTGATTAAATCAACAAGGACAAACTTGGCTAAAAAAACGGCCAATAAAGATTGAAGGATTAGCCGCCGCTTTTTCCAGAAAATAAAAACGGCGGCAACCACCAGCAAATAGATTAAGTATTTTGCTGAAAAAACACCCAAGGCATCCAGCCACACCGCCCGTCCGGCGAAACTATTTATTTGTTGAAAAAGATAGAGGTCCATTTGAAATTTCTAAGAATTTTGGGAGGCACTCCCATAAACATCAACCCCAAAGAGGCCATAGCGGCAAATATAAAAGCCAAGTTAACTTTGGGAATTATCAAAAAAAGAAGCGCCAAAAATATAAAAAAGATGCCGCGAGAAACATTAAAAACCGTTTCGCGATAAATTATAAATTCGTCGGTTTCGGCTCCCTTGAGAGAGGCTCTTTCGTAAAGAAGGGTTTGATGGGGAACGCCAGCCGCCGTCTGACAAATTCTATAAAGAGTTTGAGCCAAAAAAGCCGTAAAGGGAGTAGTAACGAAATATTTCAATATCCAGGCGATAGAAGTTAAAAGAGAACCCAAATTCAAAAGTTTAACTCGATTAATAATTTTATCAGACACTCTGCCGATATAAAGAGTAAAAAGAGTAGCCATACCCAAAGCAAAGGTGGTAATCCCTCCCATGGTTCCGTAACTGATCGCCAAAATGGCCATAAATAGAGGCCAACAGTAAGAATTAACCCCCGCCTCTATACTATTGGCAATAATACCCCAATTGATTCTTTTGTTTGCTTTCTTTAAGATTCTTCTCCAAGCCATGCGGTAGGAATCGCTATAAATTACATGAACTTCTTTAGAAAGAAACATGGGAATGGAGGAAGCAAAAAGAACTACCAAAACCACAACAAACAAGGCTGGGTAACCTAAGTTGGCTAAAATCCACCCCCCGATCATCGGACTAACGATGGTGGGGATTAAAATAGCGACATTCATTTTGCCCACCTCTCTTCCCTGATGACTTTTTTCGGAAAAGCGGCAAAAATCAACACGGAAAGCGGGCCAAAAAAGAGTCATACCGATGGATCTTAATAATATAGCCAAGGGAATCAACAAAAAAGATTGGGAAAGGAAAAATAGAGAGAGATAATAACCAAAAAAGAAAAAGTGGCTGAAAAGCATAACATGTTTTAAACCCAACTTGGCCATAATCTTCCCCCCGTAAACTGCCGA
>CAYYJV010000019.1:0-7217 GCA_964472225.1 uncultured Candidatus Saccharibacteria bacterium
TTCTGGCTGCTTTTTTTATCCGGGAAATCACCTCCTCCGGAATATGAGGAACCACTTCCACGCATTTTCCGCCGTATTCCAAATTCCTTTCCCGGTTTATCACTGCTTGATAAACTCGACCCGTGGTAATGTAGTTTTCGGTTTTCAAATCTTCTGAAATAAACCTTTCATAATTTCCCACGTCCTGATCGCATTCCGTGCCGTCCGAAGTCACAAAAACCTCTCCGTGCTCAATAGGATTCATTGTGCCGGCATCGACATTAACATAAGGGTCGATCTTGATAGCGGTCACCTTAAAACCTTTGCTCTGTAGAATTTTAGCGATGCTGGCCGTGGCCACTCCTTTGCCGATGCCCGACATTACTCCGCCAGCAACAAAAATAAATCGTGCCATTACTTTTCTTCAATAACAATAACTTTTATTTCCGGTTCCAAATTATGCTCTAAATGAACTTTGACCTGGTACTCTCCCAGCTCTTTGATGGGTTTTGGCACTATAATCTGGCTCCTTTTGACTTCAAATCCCATTTCCTTTATTTTGTCGGCAATCTTTTGAGGACCGACTGATTCGAACAGCTGACCTTCGTCCCCCACTTTTACGGGAATTACCACCTCCGCTCCGTCCAGATTGGAAGCAAATTCCTGGGCTTTTTTCAGGCTTTCTTCCGCTTTTTTTTGAAGTATTTCTTTTTGCATTTCCAGCCATTTCAATGATTCCGGAGTAGCCGGCTTGGCCAGTCCCTTGGGAACCAAAAAATTCCTGGCATAACCGTCGTTTACCCGTTTGACCTCATATCGTTTTCCCACATTGGCTATGTCTTTTAAAAGAATAACCTTCATAAATACATAAAAATGTCTAATTCCTAATTAACCTAATATCTAATTAATGTCTAATGACCAATGACCAAAAAAACTAAAACATTAGGCATTTAAGAATTAGAATAATTAGAAATTAGTCATTCAAAACTATCTTTATTTTATCTTAGCCCTTTTAATATTTCAATGGCTTTTTCTAATTGTGGATCTCTATCTTTTTCTATATCTTCCTCGGTCATTTCCACCACGAAGTCGGGTTCCAATCCTTTGTCGGCAATCAAAGTTCCTTGCGGCGTCAGCCACCTGGCAACGGTGACTTTTAGAGAACCTTTTGTCAATTCTTTCAACTCCTGAACCGAACCTTTGCCGAAAGATTTTTCACCGACTAATTTAATGCCTCTATTGTCTCGCAGGGCGCCTGCCAGAATTTCAGATCCCGAAGCCGATCCCTGGTTAATCAAGACCACCGTGGGATAAGAAAGAAGTTTTGCCGGACCCTTGGCATTATATTCCTTGGCTTCCTTGTTCTCACCGAAATCTTCGATGGCAACCACCGCTCCTCTTTCCAAAAACCAGCCGGCGATATCCTGAGCCACCTCTAAATAGCCGCCGGGGTTGTTCCGCAAATCCAAAATTATTTTCTCTGCCTTACTATTTAGGATTTCCAGGGCGGCTTTGGAAAAAGCCGAACTGGCAATGGAAGAAAAGTGATAAAGCTTGATATAGGCGATGTCCGAATCTTTCATTTCCCAAGTCAGGGAGGGAATTTCAATCACTTCTCTAATAATATTAAAATCTTTTGCTTCCGGCCAGCCATCCCGAAAAACGGTCAAGGTTACCTCAGTGCCCTTGGGACCGCGAATGAGCTTTACCGCTTCATCTATAATAATTCCGCGAGTATCCTTACCGTCAATTTTAATGATTTTGTCTCCGGCTCTCAAGCCGGCTTTGTCAGCCGGAGTTCCTTCCAAGGGAGCTATGACAGTCAGCTGGCCCTGCCTTATGCCGATTTCCATGCCCACTCCCTGAAATTCGCCTGAAACATCCTCTTTGAAAACCTTAGCATCTTCCGGCGGCATATAAACGGTATATGAGTCGCCCAAAGCTCCCGCCAATCCCTGAATGGCTCCGTAAATCATTTCCTGATAGTCAATTTTATCACGGTCCACAAAGTTTTTTTCCAAAACTTGCCAAGCTTCCCAAAAAAGTGAAAAATCAACCCCTTCAGCTTTTCCCAGCTCCGCATTAATAATCCCTTCGGGAGGACTGGGAGGAACCTGCGACTTGCCGCAGAAAAAGCCCAAGCCGAAACTGGCCAAAATTGCCAATACCAGAAAAATTAAAATAAAGTTTTTCTTCATAAGTTTTATTTCCTTATTATACCAAATTCAAAAATCGTCACAAGACAAATAAAAAATGGCCAAAACACATTAACCATTTTAAGGGTTAGCGGGGTCCGACCCCGCTTTACTTATTTGTATTCAGAAAAAACTTACTCGAGTTCTTTTTCCACGTCTTTTATTTCCTTGCCGATGAACTTCTCGGAAATATCCAAAGCCTCCTTTAATTTGTCGCGCACCCTTCTTTCATCCTTGTTCAAACCCGGCTTGCCATCTAAATATTCAATCTGCTCTTCCACTTCTTCTTTTAAGGCCTTAAATGCCTTGGCTACGCTCTCCGAAACCTCTTTTGTTTCTAACCTGACTCTTTTGCGCCAAATTGAAATCCGATACCAGGAATAAAATATGACCACTCCAGCACCGACGATTAAAATAATCAAAGTAATCATAGTGCTAAGATAATCTACTGCTATTTTACCAATTTTCAAAAAAGGAGGCAAACCCACTTCGACCTCATGTTTTACAGTGGGATGGCTCATAGCTCCTCTTTTATCTTCGGCCTGCGCCCAAACCAAATAATCTCCTTTTGCCAAAACCTTGTCGTAAACCAACTTAAACTTTCCTTTGGAATCCGGCTCAACCTTTTCTAAAATTGGTTCTTGGTTCGCTTTTTGAATATAAACTTTAACCAGTAAGCCAGGCGTCGTTTCTCCTTCAATCATCAGCGGTTCATCCATTCTGACGCTAACCGGGATTTTGGTAATTTTAACGGTTCCGACAGGCAAAATTTCAAAATCCGTGGAAGCGGAAGCGCAGTTTCCCGCCTTATCATAGGCCGTAACCTGTACTTTATACTTGCCCGGAGCTAAGGGTAATGGCTGATAAGGATTGTCTTTGATATTCTGCGGCGTAGTAGTAGCGGTGGTGGCGGTCCCATCATCCTTTTTGAATTTCACTTCGTAATATTCTATGCCGGAAAGTGCGTCTCTGGATTCAAAATAGAAAATCGGCTGTGGATTGGTCGGGTCGTCTTGATTATCAAAAATAACCTTAAATGGCTCGGGGGGCGTGGTGTCAACTAAAACCTTTCTATGGGTGAGCGCGCCCCAACCGGCAGCATTTTTAAAATTAATATGAAAATACCAAATCCCGTCTTCCAGCCCAGAAAACTCGGCTTGGGAAACAAGGACGGCAGCAATAAAGCTCGGGTTGGTGGTCGGTTTTTTGTCTATATCGTAACTCACCCGAGTGACATCAGATGGCAGCAGCCAGGAAAATCGGGGGCTATTGTTTGAATACCATTTGTTCTCGTCGGGATGGGTGGCAGAGCTGACTATCGGCGCTTCGAGCGTTTCTGTTGTGGCAGTCGGCGCGGGAGGTTCGGTTGTCGCCGGCGGAGAGGTAATTTCTCTGGCCGTAATAGCATAAGCGCCGGAAATCAAGCTGGACAAAATATTGGTCCCCATGCCGTCATCTGCTAAAACAGAAGCCGAAGAAAAGTTCACGTTAGTGCCTCCGCTGGTGAGCCCTTTAAATGTAATGATAACCAGGTTGCCAGATGACCCCGCATAACCCGGACTGGGCTTTCCGCCGGCAAAAGAAATGGTGCCGTCGGTATTGGAAAAAGTCGGCTCCGAAACCCAAAGAGAAAAGATGGAGCCGGTTTTGGAAATGCTTTTTACTTCCAACACGCTAGGGTCAAAAGTTAAGGTGACCTCGGCTGTGTTTATGGCTTTCCCCTCGGTATTAACTTTGACCGAAACTGAAAAGGTGTCGCCGACCGAATAACTACCCATGGAGGGGGCCAAAAACAAGGTAGCGGCGCTCGCCCGACTCGTTAAAATAAAAACTGCGAAAATCAAAATGCAAAATAACAACGCAAATTTTAAAATTTTTAATTTTGGATTGTGATTTTTCATTTTTAACTTCTCATTTTTAATTTTCGGATGGTCCACCAAATTATTCCCGCACCAATTAAAATTAAGATGAGAATAATTATCCAATAAAGAAACACGTTGGCTGGCTCATATTCGGCGATTCTTTCATTTCCCGCCTTATCCACAGCCCTCACTTTTATTATACCCTCTAAACTTTGGTCTTCCAACAAATAGGGGGAAACTGCTTTTCGCCACTCCCCTTTTCCTTCTTTCACTTCGTAATAATCAATTCCTGTCTGCTTGTCAGCGGTGTTAAAAATGATAAAGTATTTGCCGTCAAAAATGGAGGGCTCTTGGTTGATTTCAATCTCAAAGGGCTCGGGCGGCGTCTTGTCTTTCTCTAATTCTTCCTGCCATTCGTCTCTGGGGATTTGCCGGGGTTCAACCCCGGTAATTTTTACGATAGAGCCGCGGGTGCTTAATAGAGCCGGTGTTCCCAAACCGTCATTCAGTAAAACCTGCGAAGTGTCCAAAAATTCAATTTTTGCATTGTCGGAAAACGATTCTCCGACAACCTTAAAGATTATTTTGCCGAGCAAATTACTCTTACCCGGGTCGCCGGGCAGAATGCCGCAAAAGCCGCCGGGAATTCCGCCGGTAAAGGAAATAAAACCCATTTCGTTGGAAAACTCTGGTCCCTTAACCCAAAAAGAGATAATGGAACTGCCCTTGCTGACATCTTTAACCTCTAAAACATCTTTAGTAAATTCCAATTCAACTTGAACGGCGTTGATGCACTCTTTTTCCGGGTCAAGCCGAATATTGATTATAAAAGTGTCGCCCTCGGAGTGCTCTCCGCTAGCGGGATCTAAATACAAAATAGCTGCATCTGCTTTATTGAAAATGAAAAATGCAAAAATCAAAATGCAAAGTATTAAAACCCGAAACCCCAAACCCGAAAACCGAAACAAATTCAAGGTTCCAAATTCAAATCCTTTAAGCTCGCGTTTTGAATTTTGGATTTTGGTCATTAAGATTTGTTTAAAATTAGGGTTTAGAAATTATAAATTCCTGCGAAGCAAGCCTACCCGGTCCATTGGTACATCATAATACTAAAATCAACCAAATTCACCCAGCCGTCACAATTTATATCGGCTTTTACGCTTCTTGGGGTGCCCCAGTTGTACAAAAGAATACTGAAATCAACTAAATTTACTTTAGCATCTCCGTTTAAGTCAGCTTTTATTGGACAACCGGATGTGCCTCCTACATAAAACGCCAAAACGCTGGAATAAGAGCTTTGAAACCCGTTAAGGTCGGCTTTGGCTTTGACATAATGGGCTCCATCTTCAAGCGGTGAGGTATTAAAAGGATAATCCCAGTCACCGCTGTCGGTAGTGGCAGTGGTCTTAATAATTTCTCCCGGCGAATTTATCTTAACGGTAATCTCCGACCGGGGAGCCGACTGACCCAAGATATTTAAAATTTCTCCCCGGGCAACTCCTGTTTTGTCCAACTCAATGGTAGGCGGGATAAAAATGCCTGAAATCGTGGTGGTCATTCCGGAAGTAACGGTAACGGTAAAAGAAAAATTGATTGATCTTCTGCCATATTTGTCTTCCGCCCAAACGCCGAAAGTATAGATGCCGGCCTCCAGAGTGGTCAAAGTCACTTTAAAATTACCGTCGGAATCTGCAAGAATTCCGCCCGTAGCCACCTGCCCGTCTTTTAAGATGGTAATTTCAGCTCCGGGATAAGCTAAACCCTGTATAACAACACTGGTGGAAGGAGGGGAAGGAGGAGTATATCCCCCCCCGCCGCCGCCGCCCGATGGTGGAGGAGGCGAAGGCGCCTCTTCGGTGGTACAACCCGAAGTGTCAAATCCGCTGCAATCCAACTTACAACTTAAAGTGCCGCCATCATATCCGCGGCTCTGACAACTCTCTCCCGCCAAATCGGTGCCGTCGCACACTTCATCTCCTTCAATAATATTATTGCCGCAAATAGTAACAACAACCGAAGCGGTTTTCTCTATGGCTTCAGCGTCAAACCCAAAAATAGGGCTAAGAAAACTTAGCCCTAGAATTAAAACCGTTAAAATTTTCGCCCTCTTAGAAAATTTTATTCTAACGGGGTTTAATTTCTCCTTCATTTTCTTGCATTATTATTTTCTGAAAATTAATTTTCCCAAAAGTCCTTTCTTCCACAAAAATACCATAGAAATAATCACCAAAATTATTCCCGCAACCAAACCCGCTATTCCTGCCAGCTCTTTGCCTGACATCTTAAAAGGAACGACTTCCAGGGGCAATTTTGCTTCTCTTAATAATTCTTTTCCTTCTTCATCTTTAAAAATTTTAACCAAAGCCCAATATTTTCCCGGTTCCAAATCCAATTTAACAACGGTTTCTATGTCTTTTTTCTCAAAAGGTTTTACTTTTTCTTGGGGTTGCCCCGAACCTTCAGCTACCATATTTTTCCAATTCAACCCCCAAACTTCAATTGCTACCATGCCGGGAGCTGAATCAACATTCCCGGTATTTTCAACATTCATTGAAATTCCGATTTTAGCCGGCAATTCTATTTTCCACCAATGAAATCCCTCTTTTCCCCAAAGAACATGCGGATTCCTAATAACAAAATCGATAATCTCTACTTTGCTGACATTTAAATTAACATCAAGCCGAGCTCCCAAAACAACGGAAACACCCGACTCTCGTTCTCCTCCTACGGGAACCGCTTTGACATTAAGGTACCCCTTGTAATTTTTATACTCTGCGTCTTTGGGAACATCTATTTTCACGGTTACTGGCACCCTTTGCTCTCCTTTGGGCAATAGAACCTGTTCCGATGGCAAAAAAGTGAACCAATCTTCAATTTCCGGGGCGTCAACAGAAAATTGAGCCTGATGATCTTCGGTAGGATTTCCCCGGGACAGAATAAATTTGGTTTCAAAAGAAGCGCCGGGGTACAATCTGTCGTTGGTAATATGCCCCGGCGAAATACCAAAACCAGCCAGAGTAATATTTGTCCAACCCAAAATCAGCAATATAGCGAAAATCAAAATTCGCTTCATAATTCTAATTCTAAAAATTCTAAACCCTAGATTCTAAATTTTACGGCCAACTCAATTCGTCTTTCACTGCCGCAATAGTGGTTGTCCCGTAATAAGTTCCGGCAGGTA
>CAYYJV010000020.1:0-7146 GCA_964472225.1 uncultured Candidatus Saccharibacteria bacterium
CTGCCGCTAATTTTTGCATTAAATCCGTTGGGAAATACAAAGAAACCAGAAGAGCCATCGAGATAACCTATTAGATTATGGTTAATGGTTTAAGGTCAGGGCAGCCAGTATGATTAATGGTTTAAGGTGATAAGCTTTATGGAAAATAGAAAAATTACAAACTATAATGATTTAGAAGTTTACCAGCGCTCTTATAAAAGCTGTATTTTAATAATGACTAGAATTATCCCAAAGCTACCAGATAGTGAGAAATACGATCTAAAAGATCAATTAGCAAGATCTTCAAAGGCTATTCCCAGATTGATTGCTGAGGGTTTTGCAAAAAAGCATCAAAGAGCTGGTTTTCAAAAATATTTAGATGATGCTATGGCAGAGGCTAATGAAACTCAAGTTAGTTTATGTCAATGCAAAGATATTTACTTAAATTATTTGGACTTAAAATTATGTGAAGATTTGATAAAAGAATACGACATTATTGGCAAACAACTTTATCGATTAGAACAAGCCTGGAATAAATTCACAAAACTAAAAACCCATAACCTGAAACCAAACCGGCAGCCATAAACCACAAACCAAAAACCATGACTAAGCAACAAGCCAAACAGAGAATAGAAAAGTTGAAAAAAGTTATTGCTCATCATAGGTATTTGTATCATGTTGAGAATCGGCAGGAAATTTCCGAGGAGGCTTTGGATTCTTTAAAACACGAGCTTTACAAACTGGAACGGCAGTATCCCGATTTAATTACTCCGGACTCCCCGACTCAAAGAGTGGCCGGCAAACCCCTTGAAGGATTTCAAAAAGTGGAACACCGCTTTCCCATGCTTTCAATCGAGGATGTTTTTTCCGAAAAGGAACTGCAAGATTGGGAAGAATATATAAAAAGATTGGCTCCCGGCAAAATCGTTGATTATTTTTGCGAGTATAAAATTGATGGTTTTGCCGTCACTTTAATTTATAAAAACGGCATTTTTACCACCGGAGCCACTCGGGGAGATGGCCGAGTGGGGGAGGACGTGACCCAAAACTTAAAGACCATAGAGAGTATACCCCTCCGTCTAGAAAAATTCGAATATTCGAATATACCCACTGTTCGCACACAGCGAATATTCGAAATTCCACCAGAGGTGGAGGTGAGGGGTGAGGTTTACATGGAGAAAAAAGATTTTGAAAGATTAAACAAGGAGTTGGGAGGCAAATATGCCAATCCCAGGAATTTGGCCGCTGGATCCATCAGACAATTGGACCCTAAATTGGCTGCCTCTCGTCCGTTAAAGTTTTTGGCCTATGATTTGGTAACCGACCTCGGTCAAAAGAAGCATTCAGAAGAACACCAAATTCTAAAAGATCTGGGGTTTAAGACGGATAAGGGAAAAGAGTGTAAAAATATATCGGAAATTGTTGATTTTTGGCATCAGACTGCGAAAAAAAGAGAGCAATTGCCTTTTCAAATAGACGGCATAGTGGTGAATGTTAACGACAATGCTTTATTCCAAAGGCTTGGAGTAGCCGGGAAGAGCCCAAGGGGGATTAGGGCTTTTAAGTTTTCTCCCAAGCAAGCCACTACCAAAGTTTTAGATATTAAAGTTCAAATAGGTAGGACGGGAGCAATTACCCCTATCGCTTATTTAAAACCCATAGAAGTGGGAGGAGTTACCATTTCTCGAGCTACTTTACATAACGAGGACGAAATAGAAAGGCTGGGGGTAAAAATAGGGGATACGGTGATTGTTGAAAGGGCGGGAGATGTTATTCCCGCTGTTTCCAAAGTATTGAAGGAATTAAGAACCGGCAAAGAGAGGAAATTTAAATTCCCAAATACCTGTCCAAGATGCGGCACTAAATTAGTGAAGCCCAAGGGGGAGGCTACTTGGAGGTGTCCAAATAGGCAGTGTCCTGCCAGAAAAAGAGAATTCTTGTATCATTTTGTTTCCAAAAAAGCCTTTGACATTGAAGGATTGGGTCCCAAAATCATCGACCGGCTTATAGACGAAAATCTTATTTCTGAAGCCCCAGATATTTTTGATCTGAAAGAGGGAGATTTGGTCCCCCTGGAAAGATTTGCCGAAAAATCTGCCAAGAATATAGTATCCGCTATCGGGAATAGCAAAAAAATATCCCTATCTCGGTTTATTTATTCTTTAGGCATTAGACATGTTGGAGAGGAAACGGCAATTGACTTAGCTCAATATTTCGGCAGCATTAAGAATTTAAAAAAAGCATCTAAGGGGGAATTGGAAGCAATACCAGATATTGGGGAAGTGGTGGCAGAAAGCATATATAAATGGTTTCAATCAAAACAAAACCAGAAATTGGTTGACGATTTATTGAAGGCGGGAGTAGAAATTCAACCTCCTCCTAAAATCGGTAAAAAACTTAAGGGTAAAACTTTCGTGTTGACCGGGACATTAGAGTCAATGACCAGGGCCGAGGCTCAAAAGAAAATAAGAATGTTGGGAGGCAATCCTTCAAGTTCTGTTTCCCAAAATACCGATTATCTGGTGGTTGGGAAAGAACCTGGTTCAAAATTAGAGCAGGCGAAGAAGTTAGGCGTTAAGGTGATAGGCGAAAAGGAGTTCTTGAAAATGATGGAATAATCGGATATATTGGAAAGTGATGGAGTCGCTGACACTTCACTTTAAAAAACTGGATTGGGTTATGATTGCAGCAGCTCTGCTTTTGGTGAGTTTTGGGTTGCTTTCTTTATACAGTTCCTCTTTGACAAAAGGGGATTTTTTTAATTTTCAGAAGCAGCTTATTTTTGCGGGAATCGGAATCATTTTACTGTTTTTATTTTCCTGCGCGGATTACCGGATATTTAAGAATGACCCCCGCTTGATTTTCATACTTTATATTGTTTGCGTTTTAAGCTTGGCGGGGCTTTTTTTCTTTGCCCCCGAAATTAGGGGAGTGAAAGGTTGGTATAAGATAGGTCCCGTTTCTGTGGATCCGATAGAATTTATTAAATTGATTTTGCTTCTTCTTTTGGCTAAATATTTTACGATGCGCCACGTAGAAATGTATCGAGTGTCCCATATTCTTCTTTCGGGATTGTATGTTTTGGTGCCAAGCTTGTTGATTTTTCTTCAGCCGGATTTGGGTTCGGTTCTGATCTTAATTGCATTATGGTTGGCTGTTTTAATAATTTCTGGAATTAAGCTTCGAGCATTTTTGGTTTTAATGCTTTGCGGTCTTTTGATTTTAACCTTAGGATGGTCATTTTTTCTCAAGGAATATCAGAAAGAAAGAATTACTAGCTTTATTTTCCTCCAATCCGATCCGCTTAGGGTGGGTTGGAGCCAATCTCAAGCTAAAATTGCCGTAGGTTCCGGAGGCATTTTGGGTCAAGGTTTGGGTCGGGGTTCCCAAACCCAGTATGGATTCCTGCCAGAACCCCAAACAGACTTTATTTTTGCCGCTATTGCTGAAGAGTTTGGATTGGTAGGAGTAATTATTCTTTTGTCTTTGTTTTGCATTTTAATCTGGAGAATTATGAGAATTGCTCTCTTTTCTGCCTCTAACTTTATTCGTTTGTTTACTTTTGGATTCGTGGTTTTATTGGTTTCTCAAATTTTTGTCAATATTGGAATGAACTTGGGTCTTTTGCCCGTGATAGGAATTCCCCTCCCTTTGATTAGCTACGGAGGAAGCAGCTTGGTCGCCACATTTGTCGGATTAGGAATTGTCCAAAGTATGTATATCCGAAAGAATTTTACTTTGTAAAATTTTAGGCTTCCTCCCGCGTAGGAAAGCCCGCTGTTCACCCACCGTTCACCGCACTGTTCGCACACAACACGCGGCACACAACAGCGAGCCCAAGCGAATGTTAGAAGCCCCTGGTTTCTAAAAAGGGGATCAGGGGAAGCCTCGTGGTGTATCCGTTTGCGGATACTTTTCCACAGCTAACCACTTGACGGGAGTATCCGATAGTAAGAAAATAAGATAATGGACTACATATCTCTTAAAGATGCGACAAAATATTGCAATTATTCACAAGATTATTTGAAATTGCGGGCCCGTCAGGGTAAATTAAAGGCAGTGAAGATCGGCCGGAATTGGGTTACTACCAAGGACTGGGTGGAAGAGTATATAGCTGGAGTTGCTCCGCTTAGCCGAGCAACCGGTTGCTCGGCTAAGCGGAGCAACTTACGGAGCAAACTAGGGAGCAAGCTGGGTTGGAGAACGGTTCTCTTGGTGATTGTTATTTTAACAATCATCGGTATTTTTATAAATGTCGGTATTTTTGCAGAATATCTTCAGTGGCAAACAGCCAATATTAGTGGGGTTTTTGATGAAGTATTGGAGATTATTCCCGGCAAAGTGATAGAGGTGAAATAAGACTACGAAATATTTAGATATTTAGATATTCGGAAAGCTCTTAATTTAGGTTAAAAAGTTATCCACAGTTTGGGGCTTGACGCCCCTTTTTGATTACGAGAGAATAGAGTAATCTATCCGATATGTTATCGGATTCAAATATAAAATAAATAAAAAAAGACCCCCGAAAAATCAATCCCATAAACTGCAAAATCTAAAGGCGATTTTTCATTGGGGGCCTCATCTATATTTTATCTAAATTGAATTAATTGTCAAGCAAGTTATTAACATGAATTTCGAAGAAAGAAAAAAGAAAAAAAGGAAAAACAAGAAAAGAAAAGTGGAGCCAGGATACTTTACTTTGGCAGAAATATCAAAGGGTTCTCCTTATTCCCAGGAATATTTGAGTTTGCTTGCCAGGCAAGGAAAATTGCACGCCAAAAAGTTCGGAAGAAACTGGTATACCACCAGAGAGTCTCTAAACAATTATTTAGCCGATCAAGGAATTAAAATAGTTTTGCCAAAACAATTTTTCAACGCTTCTTACAGGGGAAAAATCAAAAAAGTTTTTAATTTTTTTCCAAACGAAGAACCAGATAATCCGAAAGCAAGGCTGGCGGCTTCGCCGTTTCCGGAAGAGCCAATTGATTTTTCTCGGTTTCCGGAGGAGTCGAAAGAAGAGAAAGAAGAGAAGGAAGAGAAAGTCGTTTCCGAGAAGATTGAGAAAGAAACTGCCGAGGAAAAGCCCGAAAAAAAGAAAAAAGAACCTCAGCTTATTAGAACCATGAAACAAGACATTGAAAGATTGACAGGCGCATTCGTTCCCGAGGAGAAAAAAATACCGGCGCCGTTACCCATCGAAAAAAAAGAGTCGGAAGAGAGAATAGGGGGAGAAAGAATAGAAGGGGCGCCAAAAGTTCTGTACAAAAAAATTCCCAAAGAAGTTTTTAGAAAAGTTTCCGAGGGGGTTTCCGGAGAAGTGCCTAAACCTAAAGAACCCGGGAAAGAATCTATTGAAGAGAGGGTTTTAGAAAGATTATTGCAAGCAATTGAGGCGAGGCTTCCTCCCCGTGGCTTGACCTCAAAACTTGCAGAGTTAAACGGCAGAGCCAATTACTATTTCCGCTCCACCCCGAAAGCCATATTGGTTTCCCTTATAGCCCTTATCATACTTTTTCTTTTGGTGGGCGGAATAAGCTTTGGAAATTTAGATAAGGCAGCCGTAGCTGTTCACAAATTTTTTAAGGATGCCACCACTCTTCAGGGTTACAGGCCCGGCACCCATGCCAACGAAGTTTTAATACTGGACAAGCAGGGGAATATTAATATCTACGGTCACGTGGAAACAAAAGGCCAATTAAGGTCCTGGGTTGAGCAAGGCGTGGCTCCGATTGTGGTTATTTCGACTACGACGGTTGAGAATCTAAGCGCCGATTATTTAGATAATATTTCTTCCGAACAGTTCACCCTGGCTTTTGTAACAAAAAACGGGAATATCACCTATGAAGACGTCTATTTGGAGGGTGAGGTGGAAGTTGGCAAAACCTTGTTAGTTAGAGGGGCGGCTAAGCTTTTGGATAATCTTTTTGTCCATGGCAATCTGGGCGTTTTCGGCGATGCGGAGATTAAAGGATTAACCAGGGCGCTGGGCGGAATTAAAACGGAAGGGGCCGATTTGGACTTGGGAGCGGGCACCATCATCACCACCAACCGAAGCCGAATTCCTAACCTAAACGCCGATATGGTTGATTCCATGGATGCTTCCGATTTCAATCTTCATTATGTCACTTCCCAGGGAAATAATACTTACAACGATATTTCGGTGGGCGGGCTGAATGTCAGCGGATTCTTGGGGCATTACGGTTCTTTTAGGATGGGCGGCGATGGATTGGAGGTGGGATTGATTGACACCAGAAATTGGGAAATTACCGCTCTGGGGCACATCAATACAGAAGGAAATATAAGCGCTAAAGGAAATATAAGCGCTAAAGGAAATATAAGCGCTAAAGGTAAGTTAACCATCGGCGGGCAAGCAACTTTCGAGGGAGATGCGGCAATAGCAGGAGATCTTTCTGTGTCGGGCACCACCTATTTTACCGGAACAGGGACTTTTTACGACAATGTCGTTTTGGCTTCTCCAGCCAATCTTACTCTTAACGCCGGCAATCTTACTGTTAATGCTCTTTCCCCTCCTTCCAACGTTTCAGCTCAAGCCACCAGCAGCGGTAGCGGCACCCTGGCCGCTGATACGTATTATTATGTAGTGACCGCTATCAATGCTAATGGAGAAACTTCAAGCTCTACCGAAGTTTCAGCCATTGTGGACGGAGCAACCACAACCGCAGTGCATATTTCCTGGGATGCAGTTTCGGGAGCTTCGGCTTACAGGGTTTACGGCAGAAGCGAAGGCGCTCAAGACCAGTATTGGGAAGTAATCGACACAGAGTACATAGATACCGGCGCAACGGGTACCGCCGCTGCTGTTCCCTCTACCAACACTACAGGAGGAAGCGGAACTTTCTATAGCGGATTAACCGTGCAGGGCACCACCATTTCCAGAAGTATTCTGCCGGAAACTGCTTCATATTACAATTTGGGCTCTGCGGCCTATCCCTGGTTAGAACTTCACGTGGGGACGGTTTACGCCACCACTACCGAGATGGGAGGCAATATTATTATGTCCGACGATAAATGGATCGGCTTAGGAGCCTCGGAAGGCCGTTTGGTCTTTGACGACCAAAACACGGATTATCTGACTATCCAAGACGCTATGTTCGGCATCGCCACTTCCACACCTTCAGCCAAGTTAGCTGTCACGGGCAACGTAAT
>CAYYJV010000021.1:0-7009 GCA_964472225.1 uncultured Candidatus Saccharibacteria bacterium
GAGTACTAATAGGTCAGTTTTTATACCTACACTAGCTGGCAATCAATATTCACGTTGCAGAGATTAAAGGGCGTTTTAGTGGCGGCTATGCTGGAGTTGTTCCACCCGTTCCCATACCGAACACGGAAGTGAAATACTCCAAGGCCGATGTTAGTGCATTTGCGCGAAAGTAGGTAGCCGCCACTAAAGCGCCCTTTTGTTTTGGCCGGATTTGAATTATAATGAGGCAAGACCATGAAGTTTTATTTTTCCAAAAGCAAAATTTTAGTTTTGCTCATTGCTATTTTGTTGATACTTTCTTTGAATCTTTTTTCAAAAGAAACCAGAAGTTTTTTCTATTCTATTTTTTCGCCCGTTCAGAAAACCTTCTGGGATGCGGGAGACGGCATTTCGGATTTTTTTTGCGGGGTTTTTTCCAGAGAAAGCTTGAAAAAAGAAAACGAGGAGTTGAGGTTGGAAAACCAAAAACTGTTGGCCGAGAAAGCGTCTTTGAGCAAAGTTATGGAGGAAAACGAAACCTTGCGACGGGCCTTGGAAATTGGCCCGGCAGAGGAATTTCAGCTTGGTTTTGCAAGTGTTGTTAGTAAGCTGGCAGATGAGGCCATTTTGATCGATAAGGGCACAGAAGACGGCCTTTCAGAAAACATGCCCGTCATTACGGCGGAAAAAGTATTGGTGGGGAAAATTGACAAGGTCTACGGGGAGTTTTCCAGGGTAGCCCTGATTTCCCGAAAAGAAAGCTCTTTCGATGTAGAAATTTTGGGAAAGAGTATAAAAGGGTTAATCAGAGGAAGGGGGCGCTCTGAGATATTTTTGGACCTGGTTTCCAAGGACAAGGAATTAAAAAAGGGAGATTTGGTGATTTCCAGCTCTATGGGAGGAATTTATCCCGAAGGCCTCCTAGTGGGAATTATCAAAGAAGTTATCAACAGCGACGCTCAATTTTTTCAGCAAGCGGAAGTTTCTCCCTTTTTGGATTTACGGGAACTGAAAAACGTTTTTATTATTCTAAACTTTTAACTGCGCAGCTTTAAATGAATTGGCCCAAGCTTTTTATTCTAATATTGGCCTTTTATCTTCTTTTAGCGATTCAAACCACCCTCCTTTTTTACTTTCCCCTGATCTTGATTTCGGTCCTCCTGATTAATTTTTTTGAAAAGCCACAGGATTTTACGGGGGTTTTAGCCGCCTTATTCGGGGGATTTTTTCTAGACATTTTTTCTTCCGGAATAATCGGTATTCAGGCTTTGTCTTTTGCGGCTCTGGCTCTCTTTATTAAGGTAATTTTAAGGAGGTATGTCAGGGGCCCGGTTTACCCCGTTTAGAAATTTTATAAACCAACTAATTTTTAAAAGGTATTTAGATTAGAATAAAAACCCCTATGGCAAAACCAGAGCACCAAAAATTTCTAATGGGGTTTACTAGATTCAAAATAAAGAAGTTCCGGAAAGAAATAGAGCCCCAGGAAATTTTACTGGATAAGCTTTCCCAGGAAAAAGAAAAAGAACTGGGGATTTCGGAGAAGCAGCTGGAAACTCCCATTTCCCAGAGAATTCTTAAAAGCTTCTGGATAGCCATTTTAATCATGCTTTTTGTGTTTTTCGGGAGAACTTTCCAGCTTCAGGTGGTGGAGGGTGGTAGCCTTTCTGCTCTGGCGGAGGAAAATAAATTTCTCAATCTTTCTCTTCGGGCAGAGAGGGGGGTAATTTACGACAGGAACTTAAAGCAGCTGGTTTTTAATAAAGCCAGTTTTGATTTGATTTGTGAGGGGGAGGTATTTTTGGAAAATCTCAGCCACCAAGATTTAATTTTCTTTGAATCTCGAATTTCAGATTTCCCCGGCTGCGAAATTAAAAATAACACCGCCAGGGAATATCCCGAGGGAGGAGCTTTTTCCCATTTGTTGGGGTATGCCCGCCCTACCGGAGAGAAGACCGGCTTGGAAGGATACTACGATGATTTTTTGAAAGCCAGAGCCGGCCAGCTTCGGGTTGAAATAGACGCCAAAGGCAGCCCGATTTCCAAAGAAATAATTTCTTTTCCAGAGGCCGGTGATAATTTGGTGCTTTGGCTGGATTCCGACTTGCAGGAGAAAGTGGCAGCCACCTTAAAACGGCAAGTTGTCAAAACAGGAGCCAAAGGAGGGGCGGTTGTGGCTCTCGATCCCAAAACGGGGGGCGTGTTGGCTTTGGCAAGCTTCCCCACTTTTGACAACAACCTTTTTTCGCAGGGTATATCACAAGAGCAATGGCAAAATCTTCAGGATGACCCCGGGGCTCCGCTTTTTAACCGAGCCATTTCTGGGGTGGGTTATCCTACTGGTTCCATCATAAAACCGTTGGTGGGTTTAGCTGCCTTGGAAGAAGGAATTATTACCCCCGAGCAGCAGATTTACTGTCCTCTGGAGATTTGTGTTCAAAATCCCTGGGATCCCGAAGATGAGGAGTGTTACGCCGACTGGAAATACCACGGCACCTCCGATCTAAAAAGGGCGATAGCCGAATCGGTTAACACTTTTTTCTATCAAATTGGGGGGGGCTATGAAGATTTCGAAGGTTTGGGCGTAACCAAGATAATACAGTGGCTGGAAGAATTCGGTTGGGACACCAAAACTGGGGTTGATTTGCCCAAAGAAGGAAAGGGCACCCTTCCCGTTATCGATGATGGTTGGACCCTTGGTTACACCTACCATCTTTCCATTGGGCAGGGGCCTTTCTCTATTACCCCTATTCAAGTGGCTGCAGCTTTTGCAGCCATAGCCAACGGAGGTGATCTTTTCCAGCCTCAAATAGTGAAAAAAGTGATTGATTCCGAAAAAGAACTGGTAAAAGAGATACCCCCTAAGGTTTTGAGAAGCATTCCTGTCAATCCGGAAAACCTGGAAGTCGTTCGCCAGGGCATGCGTCAGGCGGTAACCTCTCCTCAGGGTTCCGCCCACCTTTTGAATTTTTTACCGGTGGCGGTGGCCGCCAAAACAGGCACCGCTCAAATTTCGAAAGAAAAAGAAATTTATCACAACTGGGTGACCGTCCTCGCTCCTTACGAAGATCCTCAAATGGTTTTGACCGTGGTTTTGGAACGGGTCCCCGGAATGCAGGCGGCCGTCTTACCCGTGGCCCAGCAAGTTTTAAGCTGGTACTTTTCTCCGTAGTGAAATTTTGACAAGATTTTTTAAAAGGAAATTCATATTTTCGCGAAGCAAATCAAAATTCTACCATGGGGTTTTCCACATCTTGATAGATATTGACAAGGTTATTTAATAGAGTAATATTGGTTAATATTCGATTTTACGATTTTATGAAAAAATATCTTACGCCGGAGGGGCTGGAAAAATTAAAAAAGGAATTGGTTTACCTAAAAAATGTGAAGAGAAGGGAAATTACAGAGCGGTTGGAAAAAAGCTTGGCTTTCGGAGATTTGACCGAGAACGCCGAATACCAGGAAGCCAAAGAGGCTCAAGCTTTTGTCGAAGGCAGAATTCTGGAATTAGAGGACTTGATAAACAATGCCGTAGTGGCTTCTCCCCAAAAAAACACAAGGGTAGCCCAGGTGGGCTCCACAGTTTTGGTTTCAGCCGGAGGGTTTAAAAAAGAGAAATTTAAAATTGTCGGAGCTGAAGAGGCCGATCCTTTGGTGGGCAAAATTTCGGCAGATTCCCCGATAGGGCGAGCCTTATTGGATCAACCCGAGGGGATAGCGATTGTTGTTGAAAC
Organism: uncultured Candidatus Saccharibacteria bacterium; assembly: GCA_964472225.1. Taxonomy (GTDB): domain Bacteria; phylum Patescibacteriota; class Minisyncoccia; order Minisyncoccales; family MHMH01; genus CAYYJV01. Next base: position 3,714 of record CAYYJV010000021.1, read on the forward strand.
TCCCCAAGGGAGGAAGCGGTATAAAATACTAAAGATTGAGTAAATTAATCGAGGCGTAGCCCTTTCGAGGGTCCGTTTTGTCGGACCCTTTTCTTTTTGGCAAAAATTGAGTACTATAAAAGAAGTTATGGCAATATCCAACATTAAGAAAATCAGACTGAAGAAGCTCGAGGCTATCAAAAAAGCCGGCTTCAATCCTTATCCGGCAAAAACCAGAAGGACTCATTCCATTGAGGAGGCCTTGTCTGATTTTGAAAAATTTTTCAGGGCGGGAACAGATTTGGTTTTGGCGGGAAGAATGGTCAGCTGTCGGGAGCATGGCGGCTCCACTTTTTTACATTTTGAGGACGGTACCGGGAGTATCCAGGCATATTTTAAAAAAGACAAGGTGGGGGAGAAGAATTACAGGTTTTTTCTGGACAACTTTGACGTTGGTGATTTCATTGAAGTTTCCGGAACGTTATTCAAAACGAAGCGGGGCGAAAAAACTATTGAGACAGAATCCTTCCGCATGCTGGCAAAGTCCTTGCTGCCTCTTCCCGAAAAGTGGCACGGGCTTCAGGATGTGGAAGAAAGATTCAGAAAAAGATACCTTGATTTGATTATGAATTCCGAAGTGAGGGAAAAATTCAGGTTGCGCTCCCGAATCGTCGAGGAAGTGAGAAATATTTTAGACGGCCAGGGATTTCTGGAAGTGGAAACTCCGGTTTTGCAGCCCATTCCCGGAGGAGCTTTGGCCAAACCTTTTAAAACCCACCTAAATGCTTTAAATCTTGATTTGTACTTAAGGGTTTCTCCCGAGCTTTATTTAAAGCGTCTGTTGGTAGGAGGATTTGAGAAAATTTATGAAATTGGCCGATGCTTCAGAAACGAAGGTATGGATAAGCATCACAATCCCGACTTCACTATGCTTGAGCTTTATTGGGCTTATCAAGACAGAGACGGCTTAATGAAATTTGTGGAGAAGATAATGATTGATTTGGTGCAAAAGACAAAAGGCACAGACCAAATTACTTACGAAGGCCAAAAGATAAGTTTTAAAGCTCCCTGGAAGAGGATTAAGTTCAATGAGGTTGATTTTGAGAAAGATAAAGCAAAAATAATTCAGCCGACTTTTGTGATAGATCATCCCGCTGATTTAGCCATTTTAGCTAAAGCAAAAGAGGATAATCCCAAGGAGGCCGATCGTTTCCAATTGGTAGTCGGAGGCATAGAATTAATCAACGGGTTTTCCGAACTGAACGATCCCGTAGAGCAGGAAAAGAGATTCAAAGCCGCCAAAATTGAAACCGAAAGAAAAGATAGAGACTTTCTCGAGGCAATGCAGTACGGCATGCCGCCGGCTGCCGGCCTTGGCATGGGAATAGACAGATTGGTAGCCCTTTTGACCGACTCTCATAGTTTGAGGGAAACCATTTTATTCCCGACCATGCGCCCTAAATGATAATTTTTTTCCAATTGAAAAAAATCTATTTCAATGCAGAAATTATTAATTGCTACCAGTAATCCGGGAAAGGTTTTAGAATACAAAGAGATATTTAAAGAGTTAGGGTTGGAAGAAATAGAATTAGTTTTCTTGAGAGATTTGGGGATAACGCAGCCAATGGAAGAAACGGGCAGCACCTTCCAGGAAAATGCCATTCAGAAAGCAGAATTTTATTACAATTTAGCCAAAATACCGACTTTGGCTGATGACGGCGGATTGGAAATAGATTATTTGAACGGGGAACCGGGAGTAAAATCGAGACGCTGGCCCGGATACGAAGCTTCCGACGAAGAACTGATTCAAATCGCTCTAGACAAGTTGAAAGGAGTGCCGGAAGAGAAGAGGGGAGCGCAGCTAAGAGTGGTCGTTGCCCTCATTTTCCCCGGAGAGGAGAAAGTTTACACCTTCGAAGGAGTTTTAAGGGGAAGCATTGCCGAAAAGCCGATAAGTGAAAGAATTACCGGTTATCCTTTTCGTTCTATATTTATTCCCGACGACCAAAGCAAATATTTAGGAGAACTGCCGTTGGTTGCCCACAGAAGACAGGCGATAGAAAAAGCTGTGTCCGTATTGTTAAAACATTTTGATAATTAAAAATTTCTGACGATATCTGAGGTTTCCGAGACCCAATCATATATTTGGGATTTCGAAAACTCATAAACATAAATTAGTATGCTCGATATTAAATTTATCCGGCAGAATCCGGAAAAAGTTAAAGAGGGAATTGAGAAGAAAGGAATCAAAGTAGATATTGATCGACTTTTGGAATTGGATGAAAAAAGGCGGGGATATCTTCAAAAAATAGAGGCCTTGAAGGCCGAGCAGAACAAATTGGGGAAAGACGATATTGAAGAGGGCAGGGAAATAAAAACGCGGATTAAAATGATTGAGCCGGAATTGGCAGATGTTGATAAAGAGTTGGAAATTTTAATGCGCCAGATTCCCAATTTGCCCCTGCCAGAAGTGCCGGTAGGCAAAGACGAAAAAGACAATGTGGTTTTAAGAGAGTGGGGCAAAAAACCGAAATTCGGCTTTAAGCCCAAGGATTATCTGGAGATTGCCGAACCCCTGGATTTGATAGATGTAAAGAGGGCAGCCAATGCTTCGGGCACGAGGTTTGGATACCTGAAGGGGAGCGCGGCTTTGCTGGAAATAGCTCTGGTCAATTTAGCTTTTGATGTTTTAGGTAAGGAAAAATTTATTCCGGTGATCCCTCCCGTCATGCTGAAGCCCGAAATGATGGAAGCGATGGGATATACGGAAAGAGGGAGCGAGGAAATTTATTATATTGAAAAAGATAAACTCTATTTAGTTGGTACTTCGGAGCAAAGCATCGGAGCTATGCATTCGGGAGAAATTTTTGATGAAAGAATGCTGCCCTTGAGATACGTTGGTTTTTCTACCTGTTTCAGGAGAGAGGCGGGAGCTTATGGCAAAGATACCCGCGGAATTTTAAGAGTGCATCAATTTGATAAAGTGGAAATGTTCAGTTTTTGCCATCCGGATAAATCAAAAGACGAGCATAGGTTTTTCTTAGAAATGGAAGAAAAACTAATGCAGCAGCTTAACCTTCCTTACCGAGTGGTGAATATTTGTACTGGCGATCTGGGAGACCCCGCTGCCGCCAAATATGATATTGAAACTTGGATGCCGGGCCAAAATTGTTACCGGGAAACCCACTCCACCTCCAACTGCACCGATTATCAGGCTCGAAGGTTAAATATCCGCTATCGTGATCCCCAGACCAAAAAACTTGAATTCGTTCATACTTTGAACGGTACCGCTTTCGCTATCGGCCGAATGCTAATAG
>CAYYJV010000022.1:0-6970 GCA_964472225.1 uncultured Candidatus Saccharibacteria bacterium
GGTTTTTCTGCCCTGGATAATCATTCTGTTTTTCCTTTCTGTTTTCTTTTTCGGATTCGGGCTTCAAAAAACCGAACTTTTTGGCCAAACTGTTTACTACCCTTACCCCTCCCTGCACTCCATTTCCGCTTATTTTCTGGAGACAGCCAGCCGGAACCTGTTGCCCGAGGGAGTTAAAGTAGTAACGCTTAATCCCTTAAACGCTTTTCTGGCTTTAATGGTGATTTCTCTGCTCGCGGCTTTTATCGTCAGTTTCCCGTTTTTCCTTTACAAATTAATTAGATATCTCAGCCCGGCTCTTGAGCAAAAAGAGAGAAAGGTCGCATTCAAAGTTTTATTTCCCAGCGCCTTCCTGTTCATTGCCGGCTGCCTTTTTGCCTATTTTCTGCTGATACCCTTAACTTTCAGGGTGCTTTATTCCTTTGCCGCGGTCATTGGAGCCGAAGAATTTTTTTACCTTATGCAGTTTGTCACGTTGGTTTTGGGCCTGATGGTGGTGGTGGGAATAATTTTCCTGCTGCCCATCTTTATGGGTTTGTTGACTCGGCTGGGAATAGTTCAAGGGAATTTTTGGAGAAAAAATTGGCGCTACGCTGTTTTCATCTTCTTAGTATTCTCTGCTATAATAACTCCAGATGGCACCGGTCTTACCATGATGATGTTGTCTGTGCCCCTGACAGGACTCTATTTTTTGGGAGCAATCGTAACAACGAAGAATAAATCCAAATGACAAATCAAATCCAAAACCCAAAACCCTTTTTGGCATTTTATCATTTGACACTGATTTAACATTTGAGCTTTGGTATTTGAGCTTTTGATGGTATTAAATACCAAAACAAAGGTCGCATTAAACAAAACTAATTAAATATAATAAATATAAGGTAAAAATTTATGTTCGGATTGGGATTAACGGAAATAATAATCATTGTTATAGCTCTGGGGGTGCTCTTTTTCGGCGGCAAGAAGGTAACCGAATGGGCTAGAAATTTGGGAAGATTTACCGGTGAGTTTAAGAAGGGGAGAAGGGAAATAGAAAAAGAACTCAAAGAGATGGAGAAAGAAGTTGAGGAAACAAAAGAATCACCCTCCTCCGCTGAAGCTACGGAGGGCAAGGAAGAAAAATGAAGAAAGAGAAAAATCTTCAAATAAGAAATTTCCAAAGAAGGAATTTCTTAAAATATTCCCTGTTTGTTGCGGCCGGATTTGTGATTGGCAAAATGCTGGATTCGGTTCAGAATTTATTTTCGGCAAAAAAAGACCTTGAGCTTACCAGTTCCAAGGAAGGAAAGATCACCGTTTTTGAGAACTTCGTGGTTAAAGAAACTGAAAAGGAATTGAGTTTCCATGATCGCCGGGATGGCTACAAGGTCTTTGTTATTGAAAAATAAAGGTCGACAAATAGAGAAAAAAATTAATTAACCATGCCAGCTAAAAAAAGAAAGAAGGCCGTGCAGGAAAAGGCATGTAGGCACAAGTGGATAAGATTGGTTGCCAAGCAGGGCAAAAAATATATTGCTGCTCCGGTTTGGGTTTGTACCAGATGCGGCACCTTAAGGGTGGGTACGCATACCATCAGGATTTCCCGGTATCGTCTGGATATGGGCAACAAGCCCATTTACAACGCCAGCGAAGTCCACGGCACGGTTTATTATTCCTAAATTATGGCTTTTAGCTGGACGCAGGACGTTAGTGTCGGCGCGTCGATTGACGCGGCTGATGTCAATGAGATAAAGACCAATTTAGACAGTATTTATAGCGAGTTGGGTATTACCAGAACTGGTTGTGTTTCTGGGGCCGGTTGGACAGAGTTGCCGGTTTCTGCGGGTGATCCCATCACTTCAGCCCAATTCCAAGAGATGAGGGATGTGACCGATTACGCTTATGATAATAAATGCCCCACTTATTTTAGCGGTGCGCAGGCAAGTGTAGACTTCGGGGATAATAATGTCCATTTATTTGGATATGACAGCACTGTTTACACCGGTCAGTATTCAGGAGTGAATGGTGGCTACAATGCCGGTCATTACGTTTCTGAAAATTCTTTGGCTAACACCACGCATTATCTCGGGGACAATTATGGAGATCATTTCGGATATTGCTCAGTTAATTATTGGTCTCACTAAATTATGGGTTTTTCTTGGACACAAGATATAAGCGTAGGGGCTTCCATTGATTCTGCTGATATCGTTGAAATAAGGAATAACGTTGATACCGTTGACGATCAAAAATGCGCCACGCACTACAGTAGTGTCTGTAGCGGGGTGGATTCTTCAGCCCAGGGGACCTATTATAACAACCAGGACGCCGGACATTATTCCGGAGTGTATGTCAGTCAGGATTCCGGATACAACGGGGCCCATCAGAGTTCCGCTCTATCAAGCCAAAATGTGACGTATGGATCTTGTGCCGGCTATGATTCCTTTTATTATAACGGGCATCAAGCCATTTACTATTATACTTATTAAATGACTGAAACCGAGCAAAAAATTAATGGGAGGTTGGAGGCTGCGGAAATTTTGACCACCGGTTGGTGTCCCAACAACTGCCGTTATTGCTATATTCCAAAAAGTGAAGCAATGAAAGAGCTTCACCAGCAGATTATTAGAGATTTGAAAAACGGGAGCTACATTGAAAATCTGAAAAAAGTTTATGGTGACAATCTTAAAGTTCTCGGTTTTTGGGGAACAGAACCGGCTCTTACTTTGAGCATTATCGGATCCAAGCTGCCTGAAATCTTCAAAGCTTTTCCAAAACTGGAAAAAATCAGTTTTTCAACTTCCATGATATTTGTTGAACCCATAAGGAAGTTTATTGCAGCATTGTCTGATTATAATGTTGAATTGGGTTTGCAAATATCCATAGACGGGCCGGATTTCATTACCGATAAAAACAGGTTTCCGGGAGCGGCGCTCAAGGTTTCGGAGAACACTTTAAAACTTTTGTCTTCAATCCAAAAAGAGAAGACCAAAGTGGTTTTTAGATGGAAAGCTACCTTGACCATAGATAATTTAAAATATTTTAATGAAAATCCCTCAAAGATAGATGAATATTACGAATTTTTTGAAAATCTGGAATCCAAATTTGAAGAGATCAATAAGAACGAAAACATCAGAATCGAGAAGGGAAGCTATATTCCGACAATGGCCGTGCCCGGGAAATATACCGCTGAGGACGGAAAAATCCTGGCTCGGTTTTTGAAACAACTGCGCCAAAAAGGATATAAGAGCGCTTACACGGTCCGCATGGAGAGGTTGTTGGCTTATTGGAAGGATATAGGCACAAAAAAAACGATGTTCACTTGTTCGGGCGGCGATTCCAATTTCGGATTTAGCAAAAATATCAATATTTGCCATAGGGGATTTTATTTTGATGAAAAAGAATATGTTGATAGCGTTCTAAGAGAAAATAAAATGGACAACTGGGATATTTCCCATTTTGAAAGAGGGACCGTGGACATGCTTAAGAATAAGTACATCGTAAGCCCCGACAATCAAAAGGAAATAACCAGATTTTTATATGTGATGAGAAATTATCACGATTTTTGGAGGCTTCACATGGGGTACATTAGGGCAATGCTCATAGAGTTGGCCTTAGCCGGGCAAATAGACAAAAGATATTTAGAGGATGAACAGCTTAGCACTTTCTTTGGTCTGTTTGCCGGAAGCGCTCTCAGCTGTCCCATGGAAAATCTATTAAACACGGGGAGTGTCCACTTAACCCCTGTCTCTCTTTTAAGACTTTTTTGCAACGGCGCCTTCCGGGAAATATTAATTCAATCTGCGGAGCCGGCTTTTCAACAACAGCCTTCTTTAAAAACCGCTGTTATAAAAGAGCCGAGGATTTACTTTTACAATTGGAACGTTGGGTCTGGCATAGAAGCGATAGGGAACAGCATTGCCGGAATGTTTACCGAGTATCGGAAAAAACACCCCGAAAAATTCTGCGAATACAAAATGCAAAATCCTCCCTCTATTCTCATTAAGGAACTAGCCAAATTCAAGCCCGATATCATTATAATCAATGACTACTTCCCAAGGATTATCGAAGCCAGCTATTATTATAAGCTCGTGAACAAAGATACCAGAATAATCTTATTGAACCATTGTTATGGCAATTTATTAAATCTGCCCGAACCGAAAAAAGACGAATATCCGGATAGGCGAGTGGCCATAAACTATGCTCTGCAAAAGAAAGAAGGAATAGATTATATATTAAATTTTAATTACCATCCCTCCGAAGAACCGTATCCTTACCCCCTTGGTTTAAAAGTCAGAGATATGTATTTTCCTTTGTCTGATAATATCTGGAATTGCCGAACCCCCTTTTCAAAAAGAAAAAAAGATTTTCTTTATTTGGGAAATTTACATCCAAATAAGTTTTCCGAAGAATTTATTAAAAAAATATCCAATACCAATTTAAGAGTTGATGTTTATGGAGAATTTCGCGGAGAGGAAAAATATAAGCAAAGCATTCTGGAAAGCAAAAACCTGAATTTTATGGGCTATTATCCGCACGAAAAAGTTCCCGAATTATTCAACCAATACAAATTTCTGATCATACCTCACAAAGGCCGGGAATGCTTTGCTCCGGCTGGAATAGTTTTTCTGGAAGCGATAAAAACAGGCCTTATACCTTTAGTGGTTAAAAATGAATCAGACACCAAGGGCGGGGTAGACAGAGCTGCTTGGGCTAGGGGATTATATTATGAATTCGATTCGGTCGACGCCTTACTGAAAAAGATGAGTCTGCTTCGTAAAGAAAAAGATAAAAAAGAATACGAGAAAATGTCAAAGAAAATATCATCTGTGGCGAAAAAGCATCTGAATTACGAAAATTTCAAAGAGAAATTATTTGAATTAATTTTCCCTCAAGTATGACCTATCAGGAAGAAAACGACAAATTGGTTACCTCCTTTTTGGAGCATACTTTTTTCCGGGGTTGGAATCCCGAGCAGGAGGGTATGGAGAATTTCAACGGATTGGAATTATATCTCAACAACAAATGCAACTTGAATTGCACATATTGTTATCTTGCCAGATACGGAAGGGATTTGTATCCTTCTGAGATACAAGATGATGAGAAAGTGTTGAAAAATGCGGAAATGCTGATTGATTGGCTTTTGGAAAAAAGGCTTGCCCCCAAAAGGTTGGAGCTGTTTGCCGGAGAACCTTTAGTCCAACCGATAGGTCTGCGGGTTTTGGAAATGATATTGGAAAAATTCAAAGATACCCCAATTAGACCGAAAGAAATAGTGATTCCCACAAATTACACCTTTCTACTCAATGAAAACTTAACAAGAAGGATAGAAGATTTGCTGAAAAGTTCCAGAGATATGGGGCTACCCATTTTTTTAAGCGCCTCCCTGGATGGAAAGTACTGTGAAGCAAACAGACCATTTAAAGGCAGAAAGGATGAGCCGAGAGATGACGCCTATTACGAAAAGGTTTTTGCCTTCAATAGAAAATGGAGATTTATGTTTCATCCTATGGTTTATTCCAAGCACATAGAAGACTGGAAAAAGAACTTTTTGTGGTTTCAGGAGATGCTTAAAAAATACGATACTCCTTGGCACAGCATTTATCTGTTGGAGGTGCGGAATAAAGAATGGAATGAAAAACAAATAGCGGAATTTGAAAGTTTCATAGGATTTCTGATTAAATGGGCATACAATAATCCCTGTAAAAAAAACACCAATGCTTTCATTCAGTTTCTTTTCCGCGACGGATTCAATATTCTAAGAAGCCCTTTGTCAAAAGTGGGGAGGGGGTTGGGCTGTTCAATCCAATCCACGGTGCAGCTGAGAGTGGGAGATTTGGGATTCACGGTTTGTCACAGAAGCTCTTACGCCCCATTTATTACAGCTCATTTTGAGGTGAAAGACGGAAAAATAACGGGAATTAAAGCCAAGAATCCGGAAATGATGATAGGGGTCGTATCGCTCGGCTGGGGAAATCAGCCGATGTGCGAGATGTGCCCTTTAAAGTACCTATGCTCTTTGGGGTGCTTGGGGAGCCAATTTGAGACCACGGGAGATCTTTTTTCTCCCATTCCCACGGTCTGCAAATTAGAACACGCAAAGATAAGAACGATGATTAAAACCTATAAAGAATTAAAGATATTGGACCATATATGTTCTTTAATAAGTCCAGAAAAGGCCGAGGCGCTCCGCCATATGGAGAAATTAATTAACTAATTAAAGCAGCAATAAATTTATGGACAAACTAGAATTAAAACAATATCGGGAAACAGTTAATAAAATAAGGGAACTTTTGGGTTACGGAAATCAGTGCAGGGAGACCTTCGGGTCAAGTTTTGAGCTTATTCTTTCAGTTTTTAATTTAATGGAAAAGAATATGAACGATTTAGTCGAAGACAAGGAAGTTAAGGTTTCGGACAAAGACAAGGAAAACGTCAAAAGGGTGGTCAATATCTTTTTGAATGTTGCGGTGGACCAACCCATAACTCCCTTATTTAGGGATCTCTCTCATTGTTACTTGCTTTTGGCTTTTAATTGGAACAAAGAGCTGGGAAAAATGAAAAATGTGGAAAATATCATAAAAGCCGTGCAAAGGATTACCGATGGTCAGCTTACCATGGTTGACACCATCAGCCTTATGAAGCAGCTTCAAGCCAGACTTAAAAGCTTCCAAAATTATAATCCGCCGGTTTTTGAATTAAGCCGCCACTATCTGGAAACACTGATTGAAGAAAACAGAGAACAAGAGAAAAAAGAAAAAGAAAAAAATAAAGACAAAGACAAAGACAAAGGTCAAAACTGCACCTCTTACGGTGGCGCGGCAAAATAATTATGTCCAAAACTATCTATCTTGACTACGCAGAATGGGCGTTAATTTTTGGGCTCATCATTGCTCACCGTGATAGAAACATTAAACAAAATCAAAGAAGGAATAATAGACATATTAATACCGAGGAAATGCCTCGGCTGCGGCAGGGAGGGTTCATATATATG
>CAYYJV010000023.1:0-6720 GCA_964472225.1 uncultured Candidatus Saccharibacteria bacterium
CTTTTTCGAGGCCGTTTATTTTTTCAACTGTCGGCTGCAGCTTCTTTAAATATTTCTCGTTGGCATCCCCGAAAAATTTATTCAAAATAAACATAATACCTTTTTACTATATAATAAAAATGCCTTAGGTTCAACCTAAGGCATTATAAATAAATAAAACATTTTCTCTGCCGATTAAATCCAAACCCCATTTTTCTTTGGGAACCGGCTGCAAACTGTAAAGAATCTCTCGGTATTTTTTTTGAGAAATCTTCTCATCCCGGAAGCATCCCGGGAGCACCGCTCCTGGTTTTTAATTTACTTTTAACTTTTGAAGTATAGTATAAATTTTTGAATTTAAAAAGCCCCGCACGGCATTCGAGGCGCGAGGGCTAATTTTTTAGAGATTAAATAATATAACTTATTATTTTGTAAACCAGTTTGGCGGCCAAAAAGTTGGGAGCCACCAATCCGGGTATGGGCAGCAGTTCCACCACGTCCGCTCCAACTATGTTTTTCTCTTTGGCCACCCTTTCAATCAAGTTCAAAACTTCATACCACCCCAGGCCGCCGGGCACCGGCGTTCCCACAGAAGGCATAATGCCCGTATCAAAAACATCCAAATCTACGGTCAGATAAACATTTTTGGTCAAGCCTTTCAGAATTTTTTCCACGGGAAGACGCGGGGCTTCAAAAATATTTTTAACTCTATTTTTCTTAATATACTCCTGTATTTCGGGGTCTATGCTCCTGATTCCGACTTGCACGGTAGGAACTTTCAAATCCTTAACCCTTCGCATTACGCAAGCGTGAGTATATTTTGAACCGCAATATTCATCTAAAAGATCAGGATGAGCGTCAAGCTGTAATACCGAAAGATCAGGATACTTCTTTCTGACAGCTCTGACTCCTCCCAGAGTTATAGAATGTTCTCCGCCCAACAAAAAAGGAAACTTATTTTTTTTTAAGAACGCTTCCCACTAATTCCTCTATCCCGCGTATTGCTTCCTGGCCGGGTCCAGCAGAAAGTTCCACTTCTTCCCAGGTATAAATTGGAGAAGGATTAGCTCCCACAAAAAAAAGCTCGTCCAGCTGGCGGGAAGCCATAATGATGGCAGCCGGACCCTCCCTGGTGCCCCCCCTCCATGAAGTAGTGACATCGTAGGGAATGGGAAATATGACAACCTTGGCTTTGTCAAAATTCTGGTCTTTTACGGCTCCAAAATTGTAAGGCCAGGTTTGGATGTAAGGGTTTTTCATTCCTTGAAATAGTCAATAACTTCTCTTTTGAAATCCACTCTTTCTGCCAGGGCATGAGTTACAATCGGTAAAGCAATGGTGGCGTCGCAAAAACACTGAACATAATTACTAACATCGCTTCCCACCACCTGCTCTTTCCCCCAGCTGGTCGCTTCCTCAAAAGTACAACCAGAAAGTCCACCCCATTGAGGAGCGTCAGTAGTAATCTGGATTGCATATTGATGAGGATAATAAGAATATGGATCCTTACCCCTTTCGCTCCCTCCTTCTCTTCCCGGAACCTTTCTTTCAGCGTATTGCAGAGGTGAGGAAACTGCGGATAATTGAATGAAATCTTTGGGCACCCCTCCGCCAATATAGATCACTCCGGTTTTTTTGATTTTCTCTGCCAAGCTCATAAATTCCTTGAAATCTTTAGATTGGTCTAAAATTAAATCATGTCCGTCTTTCTTTGCCAAAAGAATGGCCTCCCCATAGGCCGAATCAACTAAGGCTGGCGAAAAGATCGGAACTTTTGACTTGTAAGCTTGGGCTACAATACTGTTAATGCCTTTTTCTGAAAGAAATTTCCCGAATTCTGCTAAAAATTCTCGAGTAGAATAAGGGTATTTTGGATCTAAAGTTTTAATACAATCAACGATCAGATCGGTCATTTTTCCGTAGTCCGGTTCATACCCGTAAACATCGTAATATCTGTTAACTTCTGCTTCAAATAATTTTGGATCAGGGGCCAAATGGGTTCCCTTCCAGTAACTGGCTCCCATGGCTTCCACGATATCTTCTGAAAGATTAGCTCCGGTACCCACCAAGATGTCAATATATCTTTGTTCCATTAGCCAATTGATAATTTTCCATTGACCGGTAGTTGACAAGGAACCGGCATATCCTAAAAGAATGGTCAAATCCTTATCTTTTATCATTTTCTCCCAAACCTCAACCACCTCCCCCAGTTTTCTCCCCTGAAAGCCGGTATCTTCCATTTCTTTTAAAAGTTGGGAAACTGATTTTTTGCCAACCTCTATGGCTTTTACTTTCTCTTTTAAAAATGGGTTTTGATTTTGGTTTTCCATATTTTGAAACTCAATTAATTAATAATTAAAATCAAGGAACAAAGACGGCAGCGGCCACCACTGAAACCCACTTGCCCGTCTTGTCTCCTTTGGCTGTTTGGGTTATATTGGTAGTTCTGACAATTTTGCCAGACAATCTAAAAGCTTGTCGTCTCGAATCCCAGGCCTCCTCGGGATCGAACTTCAAACCCAGAGTGGAAGCCAACATGGAAGCTGCCAAATCTTCGGCGTAATCTCCGGCCACCTCTTTGGTCTCGCCGAAAGAATGATGCTCTGAGAGATAGCCGTAGTTTTTATGATTGGCCGGAACGGCACAGCCCACGGAAGCCGCAATTAATCGGTTGGGCTCGTTGGTAGCGTTTCTGGCCATAACCACGTAGACAATTTCACCAGCGCTCAAAAATTCTAACCCTTTGGCTCTGGTTACTTTTTTACAACCCGGCGGCAAAATGCTGGACACGGAAACCAAATTAAATTGCTCTATGTCGGCGCCCCTTAAAGCTAGCTCAAAAGAAGCTAAATAATCTTTATGAACGCCTACGCCTCTGGTTAAAAAAAATTTTGTCGGAGTCATTTTATATTTCCTCTTCTCTAATTCTCCCTTTGCGATAAAATCTAGCGGCGGAAGATAAATGAAGTTCTTTTTTTAATTGTCTTTGTCTTCTTTTAGTTTGGGCGATGAATTTGTTTTCGTATTTTTTAAGCTGGCGCTGTATTTCATCTTTTGCCTCCACAACGGCCAATTTAAGATCTCTTGACAAGGCCTCGGCTCTGATAAATTCTTTGCCGGGAACCGTAATTTGGCATTCCGCTCGGAAAAAGGGACCCTTCTTATGATGACGAGTGATCTTGCCTACTTCTACGAAAACTTGGGAAGGTTTTTTCGAAAAGAATTTTTCCAATTCTCCAATTTTCCTTTCAATAAAATCTTCCAGCGCTCGATTTAATTCAATGTTTTGCGTTTTAACAATAATTTTCATTATGCAAAACAAAAAACTTATTTCATTATTTCATTTCCAAAATGTTTGTCAATAGTTTTTTCCAGGATCAGCAAAAGTTGTTAATCTATGGCGATCGCCATAGATTAACAACGGGGCACGATGAGCTACTTAAAATCCTAAATAGATGAGCTACTTAAAATCCTAAATATTGAATTTCTTCTTCCAATTTCTTGCCAAACTTATTCTTTACTTTTCTTTTTACTAAGTTTATCAGCTTTAAAACGTCGGAGGATTTGGCGTTTCCCAAATTGATAATAAAATTAGGGTGTTTTTCCGAAATTTGCGCTCCGCCGATTCTTTTTCCTTTTAAGCCGCACTCAGCAATCAATTTGGCGGCCGGGACATCAAACAAATTTTTAAATACGCTTCCCGCCGATGGTTCTTGGGGATGCCGCTCTTTTCTGTAATTCAAATATTGCTGAATTTTCTTGGGATTACCGCGGCTGCTCCTGATTTTTGCGGAAAGAATAATTAAATTCGGATTTTTTTTGAAAACGCTGTTTCTGTAGGAAAATTGGCAATCCTTATTCTTGAATATTTTTATCTTTTGAGTTTTGGCGTCAAAAACCTCCACCTCTTTAACCACGTCCTTCATCTCTCCCTCAAAAGCTCCGGCGTTGCCCCGGATGGCTCCGGCTACGGTTCCGGGAATGCCGGCGGCCCATTCTAATCCCTTGTTAACATATTCTGCTAGTTTGGGATTTTGATATTTAATCACCAAACCTTCGTAGCCTTTGTCGGAAACCAATAAATTGCTACCCCCACCCAAAATAAAAAAGGGAAGGTTTTTTTCTTTCGCCCATTTCACGGCTTCAATCAAACCTTCTTTATTTTTAGCAAAACAAAAGTACTTGGCCGGTCCGCCAATCTTAAAAGTCGTATAGTTCTTCAGCAAAACATTTTTTTGAAACTTCATATTAAAAAAACTTACTTAGTAAGTTTTAAAATTCCCCCGCGGTGAAAAAACCCATCTTCGCCCACAACCAAGCGTTAGAAACCAAGGAGGGGCGATTGCCCGAAAATCCAAGGGGAATTTTAGAAGGGCGGGGAATCAAACCCCAATTCATAGGATTTAGTGGGTATCCCCGCCCAAATACATAATAACAAAACCAAAATAAAAAACAACAGGCTTCGCTCGAGAGAAGCCTGTCGTCGAATTGGAGCCGAAAACTCCACTAAATCCTATTTACATATTAGCAGGTCAATTAATTTTGTCAACCCCGTTACCAACGCAAAATTCCTACGAGGTCAATCCCCATAACAGTTCATTGATTTTGGCGCGGGTGGTGGAACCCACGTATCCTGTGCCTCGAGTAATCCCCCAGGGAGCTAAAATTTCTGCGGCATATTTTTCTTGAAAACGAATGACGGCTTTTTGGGTCAAAGTGTAAAAATTTCCGTTAGTGATGCCTTCGGGATAAATGCTGGGTCCCTGAGATTTCAAAAATTCCTGCAAACACTTAACTTGGGGGCTTCCCGTCATCCCGAAATATAAGTCCTGGGTGATTCTTTGGCAGGAAATGCCGCCTTCTATCTCCAACAGCAACTTCTGAAGAGCCAACAGCACCTTTTCCACCTCGGCAATCCTGGCCAGAAGTTCGCTTCGGCTCATCTGCGAAACGGGCTTTGAGAGAGGCGGCAAAGAAGGAATAACTATTTCCGGCGCGGGCTTCTCTTCCCGAGAAGAAGCCGTCCAAGAAAACGAATAAAAAGGTTCTGATGACGAAAAGCCAGAAATTTTGTTTTGAGCAATGGGAATAATGGTCAAAGAAAGAACTTCGGAGCCGAAGTTTTCAATGGTGATTTTTCCCTCGCGATTTCCGTCAAACGCCAAATGGTCAACGGAAATTCGGCCGTCGGAATATTGAACAATGTAGGGAATCTTAAAATTTGCCGCGTTTCCGGCTTGAAAAGTGACTTCCAGGGTTCCCTTGCCTCCGATGAATCTGTGCCAGTTACCCGACCAATCTTTGGTGGTGTTATTAACCGAGAGCACGCTCTCTCCGACAAAAGGCAAATAATTGACCAGGGGGACCACCCGGAGATTTCCAAGATTTTGATTGAGGTAGCAATATTTTTCGAAAATGCTGCAGTCGTTCACCAAAACGGCAATCGCCCAATCAGTGAAAATTTGCGAAAAATTTGTGGTAAAGCCCAACTGGGCCAAGGCCTGGTTAATGCTGGCGATGCCGGTTTTTCTCGACTTGAGAGAATCCACCAAAATGCCAATGCCATAATGGTCAACTAAATACTGGGTAAATAAATTGACCACCCCGTAATCATAGGGCACATTTTTCCATTCGGTCAAAGAATGAGATGGTTTCTCTAAAAAATTTTTAACTCTGTTTTGAAGATTGCTCCCCTGATATTCTTCGTCGTACCCCAAGAAGGTTGGCGCATATTCGGCTCGAGCCTCGTTAAGCCAAACATCTTCGGAAACGCCGAAAGTCCTGTCTTTTTGGTTGAAAGTAATCAGGTGTATCATTTCGTGGGCCAGAAAGCTTTTAGCTCGGGGGTCGTTAAGATGCACGGCGTTCAAATAAATCATTTCTCGTTCGTTGGATAAAGGAAGCTGGGTTTTGGGATATTCATCTGCCGAGTTGAAGTAACCACCGGACTCTTTTTTCATCGGGTGAATCAAAACGGTAATCCGGGTATCTTTATCAATGCCCGGAGTCCATTCAGAACCGAAGGTTCTGGTTAAAGTTGGGTAAATTTTGTCTTCGAATTCTAAAATAAGAGAGTCGAGCGATTGGTTTATCTCCGCTTTCTCTTCGGGGCCGAGATCGGTCCACCAGCCCTCATCCAAATACCAGTAAGCGGTGGGAGAAATTCTTTCCAGGACGGCCGTTAGTTCGCTTCTTTGCTGCAAATCATGAGTAGAGTTGATGTTAAAAAGCGCGCTCTGGCCCAAAGAATTCTGGGCTTGAACAAAAAACGGTAAAAACCCAAGGGTTAAAAAAACTACAATAAATAAAGTTTTTTTCTTGCTCATTATTCGATATCCTTTAAAAATTCTTGGACTCGGGGGGCTAAATCGGGATTAATTTCCCGCACTTTTTGAGCCGCCTCCCGGGCTTTCTTGTTCTCGCCCAGATTGGCGTAAACTGCTGCTAGTTCGGCCCACAACTCGGCATCCTCCGGATGAAATTCCAAGGCCTTCAAATAAGTTTGTTGGGCCCGCGGATAATCGCCGATAACCTGGTAAACCCTTCCCAAATACTTGTGAGAACTGGCCAAGCGCGGCTCAAGATCAATCGATTTTTGAAAATAGGCAATCGCCTCCTGGATGCGGCCCTGCCTTAATTTAACTTCCGCCGCATACCAGTATCCTTGCTGGTTGGTCGGGCTCAACTCAATGGCTTTTTCAAAAATTTCTCCGGCCCGATTAAGCTTTTCCTCGTTTCCGG
>CAYYJV010000024.1:0-6672 GCA_964472225.1 uncultured Candidatus Saccharibacteria bacterium
AAAGGCGCTTTTCGTTGAATGCGAAAGCGCCCAGAAAGAAGTTGACTTCAAGACCTTGCTGGTATTCATCAACGAAGCAGACGAAACCATTTGGGCGATTTCTTTTAATACAATTCAAGATAAATGGCCCGAATACCGAGATTTATTCTATCGGACAGCCGAAAGTTTTAAATTACAATTAAACTAAAGGTCTTATGCTATCGCAACTACCAACTAATTTTGAAAAAGTAAAAAAGGAGGACCTAAACAAAGAAATTTTGAGAGCTGCCATGATTGCTGAGTTGGACGCTGTCAGCTTTTATGAGCAGATGGCTGCCCTGACCGACAGCGAAAATATCAGGAAAGTTCTTTTGGACATCGCCAAAGAGGAGAAAACTCACATCGGCGAGTTTGAAACTCTGCTTTGGAAGGAAGATCCAGAGCAGGTCAAAGAGAATGAAAAAGCCAAAAAAGAAGTAGAAGAATTAACCGGATAACATAACCGGATAACAGCAGAATCGTTTGACTCCCGTGGGGACCGCGTGTTATATTGTGCGACATTTATGACTTCGCTTTTATTTTACAAACTGTATAAAATAAGGCAGGTCCTTCTAAAAAAGCAAATAGGGGACAGAAAGGAGGAAAAATGGAACGTCTTTTTTATTCTTTGAGATTTTTGCCCGAATGGTATTGTCTATGAATATCCCTAAGGCGTTTATTTGTAACATGAGTATAAATTTGAGTGCTGGTTATGCTGCGATGCCCCAAGAATTCCTGAATGGTTCTCAAATCGACTCCTTGGTTCAATAAATCCGTCGCATAAGAATGACGGATGGTGTGGGGAGTGGTAAAAATGGGCACGCCGGCTTTTACGGCGTATTTTTTAATGATTCTTTGGATGGAGCGGGCGGTCAGGCGGCTTTCAGCGTCATTTCTGCCCCTGTAATGCACAAAAAGGGCTCTTTCTGTGTCTTTTCTGGTTTCTAGGTACTTTTTTAGCCACAAAAGGGCTCTTTCCGAGAAATAAACGGTTCTAGGGTAAGAACCTTTGCCTATAATACTTAACTCCATATCTTTTTTATTTTTAATATTGGCGAACTGCTCTTTGTTTAAAGCCACCAATTCGGCTATTCTAAGACCCGTCGAGAATAAAGTTTCCAAAATGGCCCTGTCTCTGAGCCCCGACTCGCTGGAGGTGTCCGGCGCCAGTAAAAGCCTCTCAATTTGTTCCAGATTAAGGAATTTTACCGTTTTTTCGCTTCTAATATCCCTTGGAAGGGTTATTTTCCCTGGGGGGATACATTCTATATCTTTTGCCACAAAATAGCTCAGAAGGGCTCTCAGAGCGATAAGATAGTAGGCCTGAGTTATTTTTTTAAGGGAGTGGCCTTTAAAGTCCCTTGAACGGCTTAAATACAAGCGATAAGCCCAGATATCGTCTGGAGTCAGCTCGTGAGGTTTCATGCTTTCTTTTTTAGCTTTCTTCAGCCAAGAGGTGAATCTTTGTAAATAAATCTTATAATTTCTCTGAGTGCTGTCCGAAAGCCCCTTTTCCACCTCGCAGTAATCCAGAAAGTCGGGGATATGTTTTATAAGAGGTATATTGGATTTCTGCATATAGAGACGCTTTAGCGCTATTGAACGACATTTCCTATATCCATAATAACAGACCCAAATGGCCTGTCAAGTTCATTCCCCCACCTTTACTATTTCAGTAAATCCTTAAATTTCTCCCAGAGATCTTTTTGCATCTCTTTTGTTTCTTTTTTAAATTCTTTTTCCAATTCCGGCCGCCTTTTTTCAACTTCCTTGCCCAAAAAACCGAGGAATCTCTTCCACCACGGTTCGATAATCCGCCGCAGCCAATCCACCACTTTTATTGTCGTACCTTTAATTATAGGCCAGGCTTCCTCTCGCCAGATTTTTTCTATTTCGCCCGGTAACTTTTCTAAAATCTTTAAACCAAGGTTTTTTGCCTCTTCCGCTGTTTGAGGCATTTGAGACGTATGCTGAGGTATTTGAGCCAAAACAAAACCCGGCAAAACTAGGCTTATCACCGATAAAATAATTATAAATTTGCGTAATATCATAATTATTCCATTAATTCCCTAGCCTGCTTAATCCTAGCTAAGGTTTTTTCTTTGCCGAGGATCTCGGCTATCTCAAACGGTCCCGCTGAAGCTTCTTTTCCGCTCAAAGCAACCCTTAAGGGCCATAAAAGCTTTCCTCTATCCCCTATTTTCTCGGCTTCCGGCATTAAAACCTTTTCTAAATTTTCCTTTTGCCAATCCCCCTCTCTTATTTTAGACAATATCTTTTCCAATTTGTCAAGAGCATTATTGATTTCCTCGTTTGTCATATCTTTCCACCTCAAGAGTTCCTTATTGTATTTTAGCACGTTTTTGAAGAAAAAGTCTGTCAATTCTGTGATTTCCGACAATTTTTTCAATCTTTCCTGGTATACGGAAACAACTTTCTCGAGATACTTTGGTTCAGCTTTTGGTAAATAGGGCTCGCAGAGCTCCGATAGCCTTTTTGCTGATAATTGTCTAATATATACGCCATTTAAATAATCTAGGCGTTGAATGCTAAATACGGCTCCCGATTTTTGGACTTTTTCCAGAGAAAACTCTTTAATTAATTCTTTCATTGAAAAAATTTCTTTTTCCGTATCCGGATTCCAGCCCAAGAGAGCCATAAAATTAACCAGGGCTTCGGGCAGATATCCTTTTTTTCTGTATTCTGAAACGGCTACCGCCCCATGCCTTTTGGAAAGTTTTGATTTATCGGGTCCCAAAATAAGTGGTAGGTGGGCGTATTTTGGTTGGGGAAAACCCAGGGCTTGCTGAAGCAGAATTTGCTTGGGAGTGTTGGAAATATGATCTTCCCCCCTGATGACGTGGGAAATTTTTGTTTCAAAATCATCTACCACTACAGCAAAGTTGTACAAGGGGGTGGCTAAATCTTTGGCAATGGAGAAGTCCCCTATCAAATCGACGTCAAACTCGATTTCTTTGCGGATTAGATCTTTGAATTTTATCTTTCCGGAAGCCGTTTTGAAGCGGATTATGGAGGGCTGACCTTCAGCCAGTTTTTTTTTGACTTCCTCTTCTGAAAGCCCTCGGCATTTTCCATTGTATTTCGGGGGCTCTCCCCTAGCCATTCGTTCCTGCCTTTTGGCTTCCAGCTCATCTTCCGAACAAAAGCAATAATAAGCCCGGCCTTCTTTTAATAATTTTTCTAAATATTTACTGTAGATTGGGATTCTTTCCGATTGGCGGTAAAATTCATCCCACTCAATGCCCAGCCATCTTAAATTTTCCACGATATCTTTTTCAAATTTAGGATCTGACCTCTCTAAGTCAGTGTCCTCTATCCTCAGAATGAATTTTCCGCCCTCATGTCTGGCGAATAAATAGTTAAACAAGGCCGTCCTGGCGGTTCCCAGATGCAGGTTGCCCGTCGGCGAAGGGGCAATTCTCACTCGAACATCTTTGGCGAATCTATCTGTCATTCTACGCTTATTATATCAGAAATCGCCTCAAAACAAAAATTACGCTCGAAAAATAAACAAAATTAACCCGCCGGGCTGTGAGCCGGTGGGTTTTTGGGAATTCAACCCTCTTAAAAAGGGGCTACTTTTTGTTGTCACTTGGAGATAGGTAGTTCAGGAGGTATTCTGCGACAATGCGGGCTGAGTCGGGCCGGGCGAATTTTCCGGCCGCCTCTTTCATTTTTTCCAATTCTGACGGATGGGAAAACAAATATTTCACTTTTTCCAAGAAGAAGCGAGGGGTTAAGTTCGGTTCTTCCATAACTATTGCAGCCCCGGATTGGGCGTAAGCGTAGGCGTTTTTTACCTGGTGATTCTGAGCGGAAATCGCTAGAGGAATTAAAATACTGGGTTTTCGGCAGGCAGCAATTTCAAAGATGGCGCCGGAACCCGCCCGGCTCAAGACAAGGTCTGCTGCAGCGTAAGCCTCCCTCAACTCTATTTCCTTGAGAAAATCTATTGGATGGTAGTATTTTTCCATTTCTTTTCCAATTACCACTTTTGATTCTGCTTTGACCTGCTGGAAATTATTTTCCCCAGTTTGGTGGATCAGCTCGAAGTCAGCCAGAAGCTGCGGCAGGATTTCCAAAAGCAGATCATTGATCTTTTGAGCGCCTTGGGATCCCCCCATAGCCAAAATGACGGGTTTTTCTCCGGTTAAACCGAAAAGTTCTCTGGCTTTTTCCTTTGAACCTTTTAAGATTTCGCTTCTGACGGGGTTTCCTACCAAAATCATTTTCTCTTCGGGAAAATATTCTGTTTGAGAAATCGGGAAGGATATAAAAATTTTTGGGATTAGTTTAGACAAAAATCTGTTGGCCAACCCCGGAACCGCATCGGATTCGTGAAGCAAAACCGGCTTTCTGAAAAACCATCCCCAAAAACAGGTAGCCAGAGAACCGTACCCCCCTTTACTGAAAATGATATGGGGATTTAGGAAAAGCACGTGGAAAAAGGCCTGCAGAAAGCCAAGAGGAATTTTCAACAAAATATCACCTATGTTCTGAAAGATGCTTTGCCAATTGATGTACCTCCTGATTTTACCCGCCAGAATGGTTTTGACCCGGATGCCTTCTTGGGAAAGTAAAATTTCCCCGAACTCGTCTTTGGGGCCCACATAGGAAAAATCTATTTCCCATCCCAACCGTCTTATCTCCCGGGTTACGGCCACAATCGGATAAATATGTCCAGCCGTTCCTCCTCCAGTAAACAAAATTTTCGGTTTTTTAGGCATATTTGGAAATGTTTAATAATATTCCTACTGCCGTCAACTCTGCCACTAAAGCCGTTCCTCCGTAGCTGACAAATGGCAGAGGAATGCCGGTAAGGGGCAATATTCCCACCATGGCTCCTATGTTTACGAAGGCCTGCAGGGTTATCCAGGAGCTGATTCCCACCGTGGTTAGTTTGTAAAATTTATTTTTGGTTTTTTTGGCAATGGCATAAGAACGCCAGGCAAAAAGCAGAAAAAGAACAATCAGAATCAGGCTGCCCAGGAAGCCGGTTTCTTGCGCAAAGACAGCAAAAATGGAATCTGCCATAGGTTGCGGCAAGAAGAACTTTTGCGTGCTCATTCCTAGGCCTACCCCAAAAAGACCTCCAGAACCTACCGTCATCAGGGCCTGCTTTATCTGATAGCTCAATCCCATGGGATCCAGCTCCGGCTTTAGAAAGACCAACAGCCTTTCGAAGCGGTAAGAGGACGTTTTTATCAAAGCAATCAGCGCTCCGAGTTCCAGGAGAATAATTATGGAAACATATTTTAGAGGAGATCCTGCAGAAAAATACATAAAAGTGGCGCTGATCACCATTACCGCCAAAGTGCTGATATCCGGCTGTAAAATTAGAAGAAGGCCGATGACCCCCAATATTACAAAAAAAGCAGTGGCGGTGGCGGAAGCGGCTATCATTTTTTTTCTGGGGGCAAACGGCGGGTTTTCCGCTTTGGTGGCGAGCCAAGCAGCCAGATAAAGGATAAAGGTTAGTTTCAGAAATTCAGAGGGCTGAAAAGAAACTGCCCCCAGATTTATCCAACGGCTAGCCCCACCAAGGGTAATTCCAATCTTAGGAACGAAAACCAAAACCATTAAGAACAGGTTTGCCAACAAGAAAATCGGTGCCCATTTTCTCAGAAAAGATAAAGAAACCCTGAAAGCCAGAAGTCCCAGGAGGATTCCGGGAGCCAATCCGACCAAAAGATGGCGAAAAAGATAAAAAGTGGGAGAGCCAAACTTTTCTTGAGAGAGCGGGAAAGAAATACTTACCAAAACAACGATTCCCAGCAAAATCAAGGTGCCGATTATCAAAACTAGAAAATAGTCAACCCTTTTTTCCATTATCTTATTTTAACATTTTGATGAACTTTTTGAATTGGTTTCCCCTGTCGGCATAATCCTTAAAAATCCCAAAGCTCGGGGAGGCCGGCGACAAAAGACAAATTTTATCTTTATCCGTATATTTGTAAGCCAACTTTACCGCTTCTTTCATATCTTCAGTAAAAAGATGTCGCACAATATTTGATGGATATCCGATATCCATCAACTCTTGCCAGATTCGTTTGCCGGTAGCAGGGAATAAAATCAAAGTTTTTATTTTGCTTTTCTTAATTCTTTTGGCTAATTCTCTAAAATTCAATCCCCTATCAAATCCTCCTAAAATCAAAGTTTGTACTTTGTCGCCTAAAAAATCCAAGGCCTCAATGGTGGTTTGGGGAATCGTGGATAAAGAATCGTTGTAAAATTCTATTCCCTTAAATTTTCCGACAAATTCTAATCTGTGGGGCAGCATTTTAAACTTTTTAACCGTTGGCACTTTAAATATTTTGGCTACTGCTTCCGTCGCCTTTTGGTTCAGCTCGTAATATTTACCTTCAACGGGAATTTTTCTGGCTTTTGATTGACGGGCTATCTTTCTCACTCTCGCATCTTGCGAATTGTAAATCAGGTAATCTGATTTTTTTTGGTGCAAAGTTATATTTGCTTTGGCCGCCACGTACTCTTCAAACCTGTGATAGTAGTCCAAGTGCTCGGGATAGATATTCAAAAGCACGGCAATGTGCGGGCTTTTTTTAAGATTGGTGAGCTGGAAGCTGGATAACTCGTAAACAAAAACGTCGTCTTTTTTGGCTTTCAGCAGAGACA
>CAYYJV010000025.1:0-5979 GCA_964472225.1 uncultured Candidatus Saccharibacteria bacterium
TTATTCCTTCCTCCAAAGTAATCTCCGGCTGCCAACCCAAAAGCTCTTTGGCTCTGGTAGTATCAGCCAGGGTGTCCCTCATTTCGCCCGGCCTAGCGGGGATATGGACGGTCTCTCCTCCTATCATTTTCGCTACTTCGTTAATTGAATGGTTGTCTCCCGCTCCAATATTAATCACTTCTCCTCTGCCGACTTTATCCGATTCCATGGCCAAAATATTTGCCCTGACAACGTCAAAGATATGGCTAAAATCCCTTGTCTGTTCCCCGTCTCCGGTAATAGTCAGGGGCTGGCCGGCTTTTTTCTGAGTCAGAAAAATTCCAATTACCGGCGTATGCGCCCCCTCTCTCGGCTGGCGGGGGCCGTAAACGTTAAAATACCTCAAGGAAACAGTGGGCAAACCGTAAATATCAGAAAAAATCTTGCAATAAAGTTCGCCCACGTATTTTTGCAAAGCATAAGGGTTTAGGGGGTGGCAGGGAGCATCTTCTTTCATGGGTAGAGCTGCTTCCTCCCCCAACACCGAAGACGAAGAGGCATAAATCACTTTTTTCACTCCGGCGTCCTTGGCGGCAACCAAAACATTCAGGGTGCCTTTAATGTTAATGTCGTTGGTCTCAAGTGGCTTTTCAATGGAAAGAGGAATACGGGGAAGGGCCGCCTCATGGAAAACATAATCTACTCCTTCAAAAAGGGGCTTAATTTTGTCCAACTCTCTCAGGTCCAACTCAAAAAACCTAGCTTTTGGATTGACGTACTCTTTTTTGCCGGTGCTTAAGTTGTCAATCACTAAAACTTCATGCCCTTTTTCAATAAGGGCATCTACGAGATGGGAACCGATAAAGCCGGCTCCGCCGGTGACTAAGCATTTAGACATACATAAATTAGAATTTCCGAAATCCCGCATATCCATAATTGGATTTCGGAAATCCTTCGAATGGTTTATCAAAATTCTTTTCTTATTCCCTTTTTCTCCGGGTCATCAATTCCCTGTTGTCTCATTAATTCATTATTAATGAGTTCGGCCGCCTTATGGAGTTTCAAATCAACTCCCTTGGCATCGGCCAGTTGAATCAGAGCTTTGATGTCTTTTGGAAGGCATTTCCCGCCGTATCCTCTGTAACCCTTATGCCAGACGTTCAAATGAGTCCGACCGATTCTTTTGTCGGCTGCCGCCGCCTCTACCATACGGTCGTAATCCACGCCCAAAGCTTGAGCTAAGTCGTACATCTGATTAGCGAAGCTAACCTTTACTGCAAACCAGGTGTTGCCAAAGTACTTAACCAGCTCAGCCTCGGTGGCCGGCAATATCCTCTCAAACGGAGCTAAAGGAAGCAGCTGCATAACATCGCCTGCCACTGTCTGACTTTTTTCGGTGTAGCCGACAATCTGACGGTCTGGATACATCATATCCTGATCGGCTGTTTCTTCTGTCAGGAACTCTGGATTCATTAAAATCTTGTGATGAGGATGTTTTTGCTGAAGCATTTCGGTGGTACCCGGCATAACTGTGGACTTTATAACCACCACTTTCTCGCCTTTCAGCATATTCATTGTTTCCTCCACGTAAGACAAATCAAACCCCCTTCCGTCTTTAAGATAGGGAGTGGGAACGCAAACGAACACAATTTCCGCCTTATTCACCTCTTCCGGAGAACCGACCCCCCTTCCTTTGTCATACAAAAAAAGCTCTACTCCCTCTTTTTTCTCAAAGTAACGTTTCACGGCCCCTCCAACCATGCCGACTCCGACAATGCCGATTTTGGTGAATTGTTTGTACATATGCCTAATTATTATATATTTATACCTTAAACGAATCAAGGTTCTTACCGCTAAGGCAACCTTATATCTAATTATAAGGGTAAACCCCTAAAAAAGTCAATCGTTGACAAATTAACGCAAGTCTGCTATATTTCTCAATCAAAAAGGGGGTGCTAAATTGATAGCAGCAATCGTTCGTTCTTTCAACAACAAGAACCTGTCCAGACAAATAGAAAAACTCTTGGGGGAGCTAGATTTGGATTATGCGGTAGTAGCGATAAACGCCGACACCGAAAATGGGGGCGAAGAGAACAATGGAGAGTACAGCAGGCAGCTGCTCAAGAAGGCTTTCGGCAGAAGGTTCGGAGACAAACTAATTGTGCAACCTATAAAGAACTGGGGGAAGAATCCCGGGTCTGCCGCAGCTCTTAACGAAGCTGCCTCAGTGTTGTTTTACAGATTGGGCCGGCTCCCAAATAAAAAGGATGTTTTATTCAATGTTTCTGTGGAAAGCGGCGTGAACCAGCAGCAGATCGTTCAGGCAACCGTCAATGGATTATGGAAAAACGAAAACCTGGCCGTGGTCGGAATAAGCCGCGTAGTCTTCATGGGAGAAACAGAGGAAGACCGCGCACTGGCCGACCAATTTCAGAAACGTTTCCAGCGACCGGGCAGACTACAGTACCGCGTCCCCCAGAACACTGGTGCCTTCTGGAGAGCCGACCTGCTGCGATTGGCCGGGGGCTTCAGAACCGAATGCGACTTCTCCGGCCAGACTATAAGCATCGACGGCAAGAAAGTTCCGGCAGCCGGAATGGAAGACTTCCTCACTCTTTGTTATCTGGTAATGAATGGGTTCAACTGGTCAATGATCAAGAAATATCCCATGATTTGGGACTTGAGCGATATCAAAAAAGACCCAGAGCGCTGGCAACTGAGCATCAATAAATTTGAGCGCCAGGAAAAAACCATGGAGCTCTGGACGAAAAAGTTTTTCGGCATCGACTTAAGGGAAATGAGAAAGATTTTAAAATCCAAGGAAATAGCTGAGATGTGATAAACCAACTAAAGGACTGTCCATAAACGAGACGGTCCTTTTTTGACAAGCGCAAAATATACGCCCCCTCCCCATACGAAAGAACACTAATCTTCAATTTTTTTCTCCTTTTCAATTAATCAATCCTTTATTATAATAAATTTATGGAAGATATCGATAAAAAAGTCCTCTTTCTTGTCACCCAGTCGGAGATGGGGGGAGCCCAGAGATATATCTACGAAATTGTCCGCGGCTTAAAACCGGAGAAGTACGGATTTTTAGTTGCGGCTGGAGAAGGCGACGGAGAGCTGTTCAATAAAATCTCAAAACTCAAAACCCAAAATACAAAACTACAAGTCAAAACCCAAAATTTAAAAAACCTCAAAAGAGTTCCCAATCCCCTATCACAAATTTACGCGATCGCTGAAATTTATGATTTACTGAAAAAAGAGAGGCCGGATGTTTTGTTTTTGTGCTCCACCACCGCTGGCCTTCTTGGTTCCATCGCCTCTTTTTTATACAAACATTCGAGCGTCGAACATCGAACAATTCGAACAATCTACCGCATCGGCGGCTGGGCCTTCAGGGATCCGAGGCCGTGGTGGCAGAATTTAATTATTTTTTGGGCGGAAAAAATAACTGCCAGGTTCAAAGATTTAATTATTGTTAATTCCGAATATGACTGGCGGATCGCCGTCAAAAAGAGAATAATTTCTTCGGAGAAAATAATTAAAATATACAACGGAATTGACCCCGAGCAACTAAACTTTTTATCTCGGGAAGAAGCCCGCAACTGTTTAATGTCTACCATTGAACACGGTAATTCGAACATTCGAACATTTGAACATTCGAACATTAAACTCATCGGTTGTGTGGCTAATTTCTACCGTACTAAAGGTTTGGAATATTTAATTGAATCTATCTACCATTTATCGCAGTTCCATTTATCGCAGTTGAACTGCGATTATCATGATAATCGCAGTTCAACTGCGATTATCATCGGGGAGGGACGGTTGAGGCCGAAATTGGAAAGTCAAATTAAAAAACTTGGTTTGGAAAACAAGGTAATCCTAGCCGGCCGCGTTCCCGACGCCTATAAATACCTTAAGGCCTTTGACGTTTTCGTTTTGCCTTCCCTGAAAGAAGGTTTTCCTTGGATAATTTTGGAAGCCATGGACGCGGAACTGCCGATTGTCGCGACCAAAGTGGGCGCTCTGCCGGAAATAATCGATAACGGCCTGAACGGCTTTCTGGTTGAGCCAGCAAACAGCCAAGCTCTAGCTGAAAAAATAAAACGGCTTCTGGAGCGTCCTCAAGAAGCCAAAGTGATGGGAATTCAAGCCAAAGCGAAGCTAGTCAAAGAATTCTCTCTCCAAAAAATGGTCCGGGAAACCGAAAAGCTATTTGCCTAGACCAACCGCTTCAACAAAATCTGAATTAATTGCCGCAAGAGTTCGATGAGTTGCAGCTGCAGCTCTTTTATTTTGGCCCTCAAGCTTTCTGCGGTCATCGGCTCTTCTGCCGGCTTTTCCTCAATTGTTTCTTCCTCAATTGTTTCTTCCTCAACCCCTTCTTCAACCTCCTTTTCAATCTCTTCTGTCTCCTCCGTTTCCTCTTCTTCCGGCAAAGCCAAAGTCCGAACCGTAGGGAAAATGGAAAGAGAAGTAATTGGGCTTGTTCCTCGGTCGTTAAAAGCCACCACCTTCCTGCCAGAATACTCGGTATCGGGCTGAAGACCGGTCTCATCAATGTAAGAAATGTCGGCTTGTTGGACTCTGGCCAACTCGTTTAAATTGGCGTCCAAAATTTTAAAACCGAATTCATTGTCAGACCTGTCTTCAAAATGCCAGCGAATAACAGAATCGGAGATGACTTCGGGGGTGCCGGCAATAGGTGCAAGAGGCGCTGTCGGAAGTCCGGCTGAAGCTAAAATTTCCCTCTCAAAACCAATAATCTCAATATCCCCCATAACTGCTTTTGGTTTTATGGTTCTGCCCGAAATTGTGTCTGAGGCAATATCAACCGTAACAAATATTCTCTTTTCAGAAAAGCTGGGTAAATTAAAAGTAGTATCCCAAAAAGGAGAAGAGGACTTGGTAAAAATCACCTTCTCGTCGCCGTCCCAGCCGGGAGAGGAACCGTCCCGGTAAATTTGCAAGCGGGTGACATTATACTGCTGAACCGTACCCTCATTTTGAATTTTGATTGAGCCAATTGGTTCTGGCAGAGTCAAATCAAAAATCAAAAGCTTGCTGGTGCCAGGCGCCACAGCGTAAGTGGGCTGGGAATTTACCGTAAAGTCATCAGCCGTGTAAGCTGAAACTGCTGCTGGTATCACAAGACAAGCTACTGAGATAATTAAAAGTGTTTTTTTCATATGTTATAGTCTTATAGAAGTTAGGTTAGGGTTAGGAGGCCAGTTTGGTTTAAGGGTTAGGAAGTTGGTTTTCCTTTTTCTTTAAAATTTTTCCAAGATACAGATAAATAATAGAGTTGTCTTCCATTAATATCGTAAGTTTTAATTAAACTGTCTAAAATATTTTTATCAAGATATTCCCCGTAAATATCCCGACATTGTTCTAAGCTTACAATTGTTTCATTGCATTCACCCATAGCATCATCTAAATATTTCTAAAAACCAAGTCTTTGATGCCTTTTAGCGTATCCCTCGGCAATTAAACGAGGAATTGCTTTGCAAGAACGACTTAATTGGTCTTTAAGATCATATTTTTCAGAATTAGGCAACTTGGGAATAATTTCTTTCATTACTAAAAGCATCGCTTTATAAGAGTTTTGATAAACTTCCAAATCTCTGAAACTACGAATTGATTTTTTATCGCTCTGCATTTTTACTAACTTCTTAACCCAACTTCCATACCGGCTTCCTAACCTTAGCCCAATTTCATTCTATCACAACAAAAGACCGCCCTCAAATGAAGACGGCCTTTTGCTTTTCAGTCCCCTGCGCCGTCCACAAGGATAAACGTAGGGGTCCCCAAGCTAGAGAATTAAATCGGTAATCAGCGTTTACCTAGACAAGGTAAGTGTAGCGGTTGGAATACCGTCAACTTTGTAGTCGTGAGTCCAGTCAGCGCTTCCTGAAGAGTGGGTACCTCCAGCTCCTGACCTGTCAGACCAAATGAAGCTGAACAACGAGGAATGACCAGCCACTGCAGCATACG
>CAYYJV010000026.1:0-5892 GCA_964472225.1 uncultured Candidatus Saccharibacteria bacterium
ATTTAATCGAGGTTCCCATCGGAGAGGATACCATACCTCACGAAGTTTCAGCCAAAGTGGGAGCTGCCAGGGTTATTTTAAGGCCCCAAAGAAAAGGTAGGGGGTTGGTGGCGGGAGGCACCGTTAGAATGGTCTGTGCCTTGGCTGGCATAAGAAACATTTCTTCCAAAGTCTTGGGACGCACCGGAAACAAGATTAACAACGCCAGAGCCACCATCGAGGCCCTGAAAAAATTAAAATTCAAAAAATCCACCGCTCCCACACAGCAAAATTCAAAATGACAATGTAAAATGCAAAATTTTTTCTTTTTAAATTTTTAATTTTCATTTTGACTTTTGCATTTTGCATTTTGAATTACCATGATGCAGTTACACGAACTTAAACCAATTCATAAGAAGAAAAAAAGGAAAAGAGTAGGCCGAGGGGGGAAGCGCGGTACTTATTCTGGCCGGGGCGTTAAGGGACAAAAATCAAGAGCCGGCAGAAGACTGAAGCCCGTCATCAGAGAGTTGATAAAAAGGTATCCCAAGCTAAAGGGATACAGTTTTAAGGCTTTGGATCTGAAGCCGGCGGTGAT
Organism: uncultured Candidatus Saccharibacteria bacterium; assembly: GCA_964472225.1. Lineage (GTDB taxonomy): Bacteria > Patescibacteriota > Minisyncoccia > Minisyncoccales > MHMH01 > CAYYJV01. The sequence goes on from CAYYJV010000026.1 coordinate 578, forward strand.
TAATTTGGAAAAACTGGAGAGAAAATTCGCATCCGGCGAAAAGGTTACCCCTCAAGTCTTGCTGGAAAAGAAATTAATTTCTAAAATAAAGGGGAGAATTCCCAAGGTTAAGATTTTGGGCGAAGGAAAACTGACAAAAAAGCTTATCGTTGAGGGTTGTGCTGTTTCCAAAAGCGCCAGAGAGAAAATCGAGAAGGCGGGCGGCACCATTGAATAAAATGTCAAATATCAAAACTCAAACTGTCAAAACGCTTTTGAATTTGGATTTCTAGTACATGGATTGGTTAAATAAAACAATCAGGGTATTTAAGATCCGCGACCTGAGAACGAAAATTCTCTTTGTTTTGGGGGTTTTTGTTATTTTCCGCCTAATGGCGGTCATTCCTATGCCGGGAATAGACGCCGAAGACCTGGAGGGTTTTTTCGAGCAGTTCCAAGTTTTCGGGCTCTTGAATCTTTTTACGGGAGGCACCCTGTCCAATCTCTCCATTGTTATGTTGGGCCTGGGCCCTTACATTACGGCCGTCATTATCATGCAGTTATTAACTATGATCTTCCCTCAACTTGAAAGAATGTATAAAGAAGAAGGGGAGCAGGGTAGGCAGAAATTCAACCAGTACGGCAGGATTTTGACGGTGCCCTTGGCTCTTTTGCAAGCTTACAGTATGTTGGTTTTGTTCCAGAGGCAGGGAGCCATCGGTCAGCTTTCCACTGAATTGCTTTTGAGTTCCATTATCACCGTGGCTGCGGGCTGCGTTTTTTTGATGTGGCTGGGAGAACTGATTACGGAAAAAGGAATTGGCAACGGCGTTTCTCTTTTGATTTTTGCGGGCATCATTGCTCGTTTTCCCGCCAATATTGGGGAAATATTTGTCAAGTGGGATCCTTCCCAGCTCCCTTCCTACTTGCTGTTTTTTGTCATGGCTTTGGTGATTATAGCCGGAGTGGTTATGGTAAACGAGGGAAGGAGAAACGTTCCGGTTTCTTACGCTAAAAGAGTTAGGGGCATGAGAATGTACGGCGGGGTTTCAACTTATCTGCCTCTTAATGTTAATCCGGCCGGAGTAATCCCCATCATCTTTGCTTTGGCTATTATGATGTTCCCTGGCATGGTGGCCAATCTTCTGGCGGGAGCCGGGGGAGTTGTGGGTGATATTGCTCAGAGCATTGGCAGGTTTTTTGAAAACCCCTGGGTTTATGGAATCTTTTACTTTATTTTAGTGGTGCTTTTTACTTATTTTTACACTGCCGTCACTTTTGATCCCAAGACCATATCTTCTAATCTTCAAAAAATGGGCGGATTTATACCGGGAATCAGGCCGGGAGAGAGCACCGCCAACTTCCTTTATTACATTCTGAACAGAATTTTGGTGATCGGCGCTTTGTTTTTGGCGACCATAGCCATTATGCCTTCTATCGTGGCCGGGATTACGGGAGTCACCGTGTTTAGATTTTTCGTCGGGGGCACCTCCCTCTTGATTATAGTTTCTGTGGTTTTGGAAACTATGCGTCAAATCAATTCCCAGCTTCAAATGAGAGAGTACGAAACATTTTAAACTTATGAAAAAACCACTCTCAATAATTTTGTATGGTCGGCCGGGTTCGGGCAAAGGAACTCAAGCGGCTTTGTTGGCTAAAAAATTCGGATTAGAGCATTTTAGCAGCGGCGAAGCTTTGCGCCAGCGGCAAAAAGCCAATGATTTTACCGCCAAGAAGCTGATGAAAGTTCTGAGCGCGGGAAAATGGGCTCCCGAATGCATCGTCATTAAGCTTTGGATGGATAAGCTGGAAGAGTTTAAGAAAAAGAGAAATTTTAAGGGCTGGATTTATGACGGCGGGACCAGATTGGATCTGGAAACCAGGCTTTTGGACAAAGCTTTGGAGTGGTATGAATGGAAAGATAACGTAAAAGTTATTTTAATTCATATTTCGGAAAAAACCGCCTTCGATCGTTTAACCAAAAGAAGGCAGTGCAAAAAATGCAAGGAGCTTATCCCTTGGATTGGAGAATTTAAGAAACTAAAAAAATGTCACAAATGCGGCGGCGAGCTGATTTACAGGTACGATGACAAGCCAGCGGCCATCAAAGAGCGTCTGACGCAGTTTAAAAAATACACCGTGCCGCAAATAAATTATTTTAAAAAACAAAAAGGATTAATTAAAATCAACGGCGAGCAGTCCATTGAAGATGTGTTTAAAGATATTTTAAGGGCCGTAAATTTTAAGGGCTTTTAAATAAACCCAATAAATCTAATAAGCCTAAATAAATAAATAAGTAAGTAAGTAAATAAATAAATAAATAAGTAAGTAGGTAGGTAGGTTTAGATGAACCTTTAAATAAAGTTCAGCCCAATCATAAAAATACGCGATCGCTGAAATTTATGATTAATAATAGTAATAGTAAAGTTATTTGTGTTGTGGGAATGCCGGGAGCCGGCAAGAGTTTGGTTTCAGACGAATTGGCAAAACAGGGGTTTTTGTACCTTAGATTCGGCCAGATTACTCTGGACAAAATAAAAGAGCTGGGATTAGAGCCCACCGAAGCCAATGAGAGAAAAATCAGGGAGGATTTTAGAAAGGAGCACGGCATGGCGGCTTTCGCCATCTTAAATATCCCCAAAATCGATGAATTACTGGAAAAATCAAATGTAGTTATTGACGGCCTTTACAGTTGGTCAGAATACAAGGTTTTAAAAGAAAAATACGGAGACAGAATGTATGTTTTGGCGGTTTATGCGCCTCCAAAATTAAGATACGAGAGATTAAAGAATAGAAAAGTTGAAGATGACGAAAAACAGCGCTTCAGAAATTTAACGGAACAAGACGCTAAAGCCCGCGATTATGCCGAGATTGAGAATTTGGAAAAGGGTGGCCCCATTGCCATGGCCGATTTCACCGTCATAAACAGCGGCACAATCGAAGAGCTAAAGGATAGCGTTAGAAAAGTTTTAAAATCCATAGAAAAATAATTGTAACGCAATGGATATTCCAATTAAAACTCGAGAGGAAATAAAAATAATGGCTGAGGGCGCAAGGACCCTGGCTCGTATTATGCAAGAGCTGGAAAAAAAAGTGAAGCCCGGGATTACCACCAAAGAACTAAACAGGGTCGCCGAGGCCCTGATTTTAAAATACGGAGGGAAGTGTTCTTTTAAGGGATACAAGGGGTATCCCGCTTGTCTTTGTGTTTCTGTCAACGAGGAGCTGGTTCATGTTGTTCCTTCCAATCGGGTTGTAAAAGAAGGGGATATTATTTCTTTGGATCTCGGAATTTTTTACAAAGGATATCATTCGGATATGGCTTTGACGCTACCCGTGGGAAATATTTCTCCCGAAGCCCAAAGACTTATCCGGGTGACCAAAAAAGCCCTAAAGAGGGGAATTAAAAAGGTCAGGCCCGGCAATACTTTCGGGGACATTGGCAATACCATCCAGAGATACGTGGAATCGCAAGGTTTTAACGTAGTCAGGGATCTCTGCGGCCACGGCATTGGCAGAGAGCTTCATGAAGATCCCCAGATTTTGAATTACGGCAAGCGCGGTTCGGGTCCAGAAATCAAAGAAGGGCAGGTTTTATGCTTGGAGCCCATGGTTACGGCAGGGGACTGGAGGTTAAAGAAATCCGAAGACGGCTACGGTTTTGAGACAGCTGACGGCTCTTTGTCTTGCCATTTCGAACACGAAGTCTTGGTAACCAGGAATGGAGCTAAGATTCTAACTGTGGTAGAATAGATTAAATGCTTCCCGAGATTAAAACCCTATTGGTTGCAGCTTCCCCCTTTTTAGAGCTTAGAGGATCCATACCCCTGGCTTTGGGTGTTTATCATCTGCCCGTCCTTTCTGCTTTTTGGATTTCTATTATCGGGAACATAATTCCGGTTGTTTTAATTCTTTGGCTGCTGGAAGCTATTTATAAATTTTTGAGCCACCATTTTTATTTTTTTAACCGCTTTTTCTCTTGGCTTTTTGAAAGAACCAGAAAAAATCATCAAAGGAAATTTAAAAAATGGAAAGAGTTTGCCTTGGTTGTACTGGTGGCGATTCCCCTTCCTTTTACCGGAGCCTGGACGGGGTCGCTTGCGGCTTTCGTCTTTGGCATTCACTGGAAGAAAGCTTTTCCTTTGATTGCCTTGGGAGTTTTGATTGCCGGCCTGGTGGTCACCTTAACCACGCTGGGAATCATTAAAGTCATTTAATCATATGAGAAAAACTCTTGTCGTTGCCAATTGGAAATGTCATCCCGTTAAGCTGGCTGAAGCCAAGCGGCTTTTCGCAAAAGTTAAAAATTTAGAAGCGGTTATCTGCCCACCTTTTGTTTACCTATCCCACTTTTCCCACGGCCGTAGAAAATGTAGTATGGGGGCGCAGGATTGTTTTTGGGCGGAAAAGGGTGCTTTTACCGGCGAAATATCTCCTTTAATGTTGAGGGATTTGGGAGTAGAATACGTGATTTTGGGACATTCAGAAAGGAGGAAATACCAAAAAGAAACCGACCGGTTGATTGAAAAAAAGCTGAAAGCTGTTATGAGGGCGGGATTGAGGCCGATTTTGTGCATTGACAAGATTTCCCAGATTCCCAAAAAGATAAAACGCGGCTACATTCTAGCTTACGAGCCCCTTTTTGCCATTGGCACCGGCAAGCCTTGCAGCATTAAAAAAGCCAAAAAGATAAAGGATAGGATAAAGAAAAAGGTTAAAGTTCCCTTGCTTTACGGAGGAAGCGTAAATTCGCTTAATGCCCGAGATTACATTAAACAGGCGGGCTTTGACGGCCTTTTGGTGGGGGGAGCCTCCCTGAAGCCGAAGGAATTCATTGACATTGTCAAAGCCGTATGCTAATTTATACAGATGGAAGAAATTACTAACGGCCATTTTTACAACCCCACTCGGGGAAAATTGACTTTAGAAGAAGTAATTAAAGAAATTGGAAGCTACATTGAGGAAAAGCCAGAAAAATTCTACGACGTCATTGTCGGCTGCGACTCTCCCTCCGAAGAAGAGCCTTATTTCCCGGTAGCGGTGGTTGTTTTAAGGAAAAACGAAGGAGGGAGATTTTTCCTTAAAAAAATAAAGTATCCGGCTGCCGCCAAAAAGAAATTCTACAACTGGAAATCGAGAATTTTGGAAGAGGTTATGCTTTCCTGCCAGCTGGCTTTGATTTTGAAGGAAAAAATGGTTCTTTCTCCAAACTGTCAGCTTCGTTATATTCATGCCGATGTCGGGGAAAACGGTCAGACCAAAGATATGATAAAAGAAGTAGTAGGACTTATCCGCGGCAACGGCTTTGAGCCAAAGATAAAACCGGAATCATACGT
>CAYYJV010000027.1:0-5872 GCA_964472225.1 uncultured Candidatus Saccharibacteria bacterium
AATCCGACGCCGTGCCGGAATCCGACGCCGTGCCGGAATCCGACGCCGTGCCGGAGTCCGGCGCTGAACTTGAGACCGCTGAGTTGGTGCAGGAACCCGAATCCGAGGTTACAGAAGCCGAGGAAGAGACGCAAGAGACACAAGAAACGCAAGAGATCGAGGATATAGAAGAACCAGAGGAGCCAGAAATAATCGCAGTTCAACCGCGATTATGTAAATATAAAGGCACGGCGGGGAGAAGATTTCGGGTTTTAATCAATGAAGTGGCCTGGATGGGCACCAAGAACTCTTCCAACAATGAATGGATAGAACTTAAAAACATTTGGGGAATTCCGGTCAATTTAGCTGGCTGGCAGCTTCAAGATAAGAATCGGCAAATTGAAGTAATTTTTGATGAAAACGACATTATTCCGGCTGGCGGCTATTTCCTTCTCGAGCGTACCGATGATAATTCAGTGCCCGGAGTTCCGGCTGACAAAATTTATACTGGGGCCCTCAACAATACTAATGAAGCTCTTTATCTTTTTGATAATCACTGCCAGCTGGAAGATATAGTTTTAGCCGATCCCAATTGGCCAGCCGGCGACAGTGCCGGCAAACGGCCAATGGAAAGATTTGATATTTGGAGTTGGTACACTTCGTTGGGAGGCACGCCGGGTAAAGAAAATAGTCCGGCCCCAGCTTTTTTGAGTCGTCCTACGCCGGAAACAGAAGAGGAAGAAGGTTTTTTTTACCCCAAGCTTCTCATTACCGAAACGGACATCGGCAGTCCAGGAAACTCAAAAGACGACTTTGTCGAGCTTTACAATCCTAATGCCGAGACAGTCAGCTTAACCGATTGGTATTTACAAAGAAAAACCGCTACCGGTGACAAGTTTTTAAGTTATGCTCCCGCTAAATTATTTTCTGGCAAAACAATTCCACCTAAGAGTTATTTTCTTATAGCCCACGCTTCTTCCTCTCTTTCTTCTGAGCTAATTGATGTCAGCACAACTTACCCGTTAACGGAAAACAACACTTTAATTTTAAAAAATCCTAATCGAGAAACCGTGGATCAGGTTTCCACCGGCGAGCCTCCTCCTCCGAAGAGTTACGGCAGGAAATGGTCAAGCAGCCTCCAGAGTTATCTAGACGATTTCAAAGTTCAAAATCCTACTCCTGGCAGCCAAAATCAAAGTTTAGGCGGGGAAGGTGAGGAAGAAGAGGAAGGAGAGGAAGATGAAAAAAATACCGAGAACGGTTCTCGATACATTCTTTCGGTGGTGATTAATGAGATTGCCTGGGCTGGCACTAAAGCCAATTCGGCTAATGAATGGATTGAGCTTTACAATAATACTACTTCAAGCATTGATTTAACGGGCTGGCGGCTGGTTTCTTCTGATAATAAACCTCATATTAATTTTTCCGGTCGCGGAACTGCTACCACTACTATTCCGGCCCAAGGATTTTATCTTATCGAAAGGACGGCAGACGATACCGTAAGCGATGTCGTTGCTGATTGGACTGGAAGTTTTGGAAATGGGCAAGGAATGGGGTTGGGAAATAATCCCGATTGCGAAATTTTGTCGCTTTATGATCAAAACAACAATTTAATTGACCAAACAGTTTGCCTGGAAAACGGGAATTGGCCAGCAGGGGATAATAATACAAAACAAACGATGGAAAGGATTAATTCCCTGGCGCCAGGCACTTCTACGGATAATTGGGCTTCAAACAACAGAATTACCAGAAACGGTCGGGACGCCCAAGGCAACTTGATTAACGGCACTCCCAAAGCGGAAAACTCGGTTTCAAAGGACTATACTTATTTACCCAACGGTCTTCTTGTTTCAGAAGACCTAACCCTGACCAAACTCGGCAGCCCTTATTTTGTGAAAGAATCAATTATAGTTTCTCAAGCCAAACTAACTATAGAACCAGGGGTGACCGTTAAATTTAAGCGCACTGGTTCTACCTGCGACTATAATGTAATTAAAATAATCAACGGTAGTTTGGAAGCTATAGGCACAGCCGAGCAAAAAATTACTTTTACTTCTTCTAGTACCGCTCCCCAGGCTGGCCAGTGGGATGGGATTTATTTAGAGAATTCTGATGCTACTCTAACTGATGTAGTAATAACCCATGGCGGCAAGCTCCATAAAAGTTTGGGCCTTTGCAATTATGCCTACGGCTTAATTTATATCGACGGTGGTCGGCTAACTCTCAAAGATTCTCTTATTGAAAAAAGCCAAACTTTTGGACTCTGGATTAAACGGGCTAGCTCTACTCAAATTATTAATAGCCAATTTAAAGAAAATCCAGGTAATATTAACATCAATCGGGAAGGAGCAATTTATATTGTAAATGGCAGCCCGCTTATTAAAGATTCCAGTTTTGAAGACAATAAAATTGCCATTTTGGTTGAGCCCGGCAATCAACCCATTATCCAAGACAATACCTTTATTGGAAACCATACTCCGATTAGAATTAGTGAACTTTTAGATACCGTCTCTGGAAACACTACTCCGGGCAATACCAACACTTATAACGGTATTTATTTTGCCTATCCTAATTCCAGCCAAGCCATCATTTCCGGGCAAAACGTCATTTGGCCAAAAACCGAACTACCCTACATTGTTAATCAAGTCACTCTTTCTGCTGATAGTATTTTGAATATAGAGAAAGGGGTGGAAATTAGATTTGCTGGCCCAAACAGAAAGTTTGTCGTTCAGGGCCAGCTTTTTGCCCGGGGCGCCTCTGATCAGCCGGTTATTTTTACCTCTGATAACGGAACCTATAATTATTATATTGATCTTTTGGCTTCCAGCACTGGTTCGGTTTTGGACAATATCATAATTAGGTATGGAGGTTGGTGTAAAAAATATCTGGGTCACTGCAAAGAAAATTCTGCCAGAGGAGCAATCAGCATAAATAATGTTTCTAATTTAACCATAAAGAACTCTCTTTTTGACGATAATATTGTAGCTGGCCTTTATTTAGTCAATTCCACTACTACTATTGAAAATACCACCTTCCAAAATCACGGCATCAATTCCAGGGGAATTTATGTTAAGTCTGGCGTTTGTCCCATTTTGTCAAATGTGACATTTAAAGAAAATTCTGTTGACATTGTTCCTTTAGAATGTTTAGAATAAAAGAATGCGACAAGAATTGGATATTGAACATTTTTTAAAACTCACTCTGGCGATCTACCGGGTAACCGAGCTTTTCCCAAAAGAAGGGGAAGATTTGAAGTATCAAATCAGGAAATCGGCTAATAAGGTATTGGCTGATTTTTTATATAATCAGGACGAGAACGGTTCTCGTACTATTAAGGGATTGCTCGGGTTGTTCAAAGAAGCAGAGGCCAAAAACTGGGTTGATTCTCGCAATTTCTTGGTGCTTTATCGAGAATATGATAAATTAATAAAAAGTGTAAAAACTGTGGAAAACCACTCTTGTTTAATGTCTACCATTAAACAAGATAGTGATCGGCGCGATAAAATATTGGAGGCGGTAAACAAGAACGGAAAGGTTAAGGTTCGCGATCTGGCGCAGCTTTTTCCTCAATTAAATCGGAGGACCTTGATCAGGGATTTGGAGAAACTTTGCCGAAGCGGTCAGGTGGTGAGGGTAGGCAGCAACGGTCGAGGCGTTTACTATACAAAAAATGAGAAAATAATGTGACATTTGGGGTAGAAATTGTCACAATACATATATAAATGTCACAATTAAGGAAACAATTTAGCAAAATCTATGATCAAAACGTAGAGCGCATCTACCGCTTTATTTTTTTGAAAGTAAGCTCTCAAGAAATAGCAGAAGATTTAACTTCTGAGGTTTTTACTAGGGGCTGGCAGGCCTATAAAGACCAAAGATTAAAAACAAAAGATCAAAAAGAGAAATGTGACATTAAAAATGTGACAGCTTTCCTTTATCAGATTGCCAGAAATTTAATCGCAGACCACTACCGTCAGAAAGCCCAAGCTCAATTCGTATCAATGGAGAATGTGACACCTGTAGTCGATACCGGAGTCAACCTGGAAGAACAGGCCTTATTAAGGTCGGACTTTGATGGGGTCAGGACGGCCCTTTCTAACCTCAAAGAGGACTACCGGGAGGTGATCGTCTGGTATTATCTGGACGAACTGAAGGTGCCAGAAATTGCTAAAATCTTAGGAAAATCTGAAGAGGCAGTCAGAGTTCAAATTCACCGGGCCCTAAATGCTTTGAGGGAAAAACTCCGCGGAGCTCATAAATAACCCCCGAGGTTGTTTATTTGGGTGTAATAAATCCTGGTTTTTTTCGTCATAATTATAAAGAATGACCGATAAAGAACTCATTCGTAAAATTAAAGAGCTCAAGGAAGTGAAGCCCAGAAAAGACTGGGTTGTTTTCACTAAATCGCAAATTCTGGGCGAGGATGTGCACTCCGAGGGAGTGCATATTTGGTCGGTTTTTCAGTGGAGGACGGCGCTTGCGCCGGTGATTTCTGTTTTGGTAATTATCGGGCTTTTTGGTTTTGCCCAATACACGGTTCCCGGAGATTTGCTGTTCAGCGTTAAGAAAGTAACAGAAACCGTTCAGGTCGGCCTCTCTTCTGCTATAGAAAAGCCTCAGCTTCGCTTGGAGCTGGCCAACAAACGCTTGGAAGAATTGATGAGAATTGCCCAAGCCAATGACGTAAACAGCTTGGGGCCTGCCATTGAGGAATTTCAAGGGAATATTTCAAAAGCCGCTGAAGATCTGGCTGCCATAAACGTCAATGTTACCACTTCAGATCCCGTAGTTTTAAAAGGATTGATGGAGGAAGCAAAAGAACTAACTCAGAATAAAAAGAAAGTGGAAAATGTTTTAGGAACTCAAGTGGGAGACACTCAAGATCTGGAAAGTGCTTTGATGCAGTTGGAAAAGAAAACAGCCGCCCATTTAATTGCGGATCTGGAAGAGAGAACCTTGTCTGAAGAAGACCAGATTTTGCTTGAAGAAGCAAAAGAGCATTTTGATGCTGGAGAATATTCTTTAGCTTTGGAAAAAATTTGGATGTTGTCTAATAAATAATTTTAACCTTGGAAGGCCGTTATCCCGGCTCCTTTTGTATGCTGGGCTAAGCCCTTGAAATAATTATTACCATTCAAAAGGTGCCAAGTGGGAGGGTCGATAACGGCGCTAAAAAATAAACATTAATTACTTAAATTATGTCTAATTTAACAAAAAAGATTGTAGCGATTGTAACTACCGTAACTTGTGCTGTTTGGATGATGGGTCCCGGCGTTGCACACGCTTTAACAGCCGAAGAGATTCAGGCTCAAATTGATGCCTTACTGGCTCAAATAGCCGAGCTGCAATCTCAATTGGCTGAACTCGAAGGCGAAGAGGCGGGTGGTGCCATCACCGGCGTTCCGGCAGATTTCACCTTTGAAAACAACCTCAAGCAGGGCGATTCAGGCACTGAAGTGAAATACCTTCAGATTGTTCTGAACTCCGACCCTGACACCCAATTAGCCGAGTCTGGCGTAGGTTCTCCCGGAAACGAAACTGAATACTTTGGTCCCTTGACCAAGGCCGCAGTTGTCGACTTCCAGGAGAAATACGCCGAAGATGTTTTGACTCCTTGGGGGTTAACTGCTGGAACCGGTTTTGTTGGCTCAACCACCAGAGCCAAACTAAACGAGCTTTTAGCAGCTGGCGTAGCCGAGGAAGAAGAGGGAGTAACTGAAGAAGAGGAAGAAGAAGAGGAAGAAGTAGTAACGGGCGTTGCTACGGTTTCTCTCGCTGCTGACACGCCGGCAGCCCAATCAGTGGCCTTAAACGCCCAGAATGCCATTTTCACCAAGCTTAAATTTACCGGCGGTGATGCAGGTGTGACTATTAGCAAAATAATAGTGACCCG
>CAYYJV010000028.1:0-5800 GCA_964472225.1 uncultured Candidatus Saccharibacteria bacterium
TACGCTATACGATACAATATACAATGCACAATATACAATATACAATGCACAATGTACAATGTACGATATACGATGCGTTGCAAAATTTCCCCAAATGAGTTAAATATAATTAATAAAAATGGTGGGCGTAGTGTAGCGGATAGCACGACAACCTGTGGAGTTGTCAGGGGGAGTTCGAATCTCCTCGCTCACCCACTTAAACAAAAAACGGCTTTCGGGGCCGTTTTTTGTTATTTTACTCTCTTTCCCCCAGAATCGTTTTAAGTATCATTTCCCTGTTGTTTCTAAGGATTTTTAAATTAACCCGCTGACCTATTTTACATTTTTGTAGGATATCTTCCAGGGGATTTTTTTGAGTAATTTTTTCATTTTTAATTTCCAGAATTATATCCCCATCTTTAATACCGGCTTTTTGAGCGGCGCCCCCCGGTATAACGGCTTGCCCTCCGGGGATGGGCTCGGAAATTACGAAAGCTCCGTGGTCAGTCGGCAAATTAAATTTCTCTTTGAGCTCCTTATTTAATAGCACATATCTTAAACCCAAGAAAGGCTGACGGATTTTGCCGTATTTTTTAATATCTGCCAGATCTTTTTTGGCATTATTGATGGGGAGAGCAAAACCAATATTTTCTGCCATAAAAACCATAGCGGCGTTAATGCCGATGGCTTTTCCCTCCATATCAATCAAGGGCCCCCCCGAGTTTCCGGGATTAATGGCGGCATCCGTTTGTATCAGTCCTCGAAGTTTTGTGGTTTGTTGGGTCATTATGTCGCCGGCGGTAATCTCCCTGGAGAGTCCGGAAACCACTCCCACCGAAACCGTATTTTGAAAGGTTCCCAGGGCATTGCCAATGGCAATAGCAGTTTGACCAAGTTCTAACTTTGAAGAGTCACCCAATTCTACCACAGGAAGATTTTTGCCATTTATTTTGAGAATAGCAATATCATGAATGGGGTCTCTGGCCAAAATCTTAGCGGGATATTTTTCTTCTTCGTTGACCACCACCACGTATTCTGCATGGGGATCTGCTACGACGTGGCGATTGGTGAGAACGATTCCCGAAGGATCCACAATGAAACCCGAACCTCCCCCTATTTTTATTTTTTTCTTTCCTTTAGGAATTAAAAAGGGAAAAATAGAGGGAGGAATTTGCTGAGGGAGCATTCCTCGTTTAGGAAGTTGTTCGCCAAAGGGATTCTCGAAGATGGGAAGCATTTTGGAAACGGATATGCTGACAACAGCCGGCAGTAACTTTTTGACTATTTTGGGAATTTGAGAATTTTTAGTATATTTTTCCATACGAGTTTATTTTAACACATTATGACCATTGTCAACAACTTAAATTTTTGTTAGGATTGATAATAGATTTTGCCCCCGTAGCTCAATGGATTAGAGCTTCAGACTCCTAAGCTGAAGATATAGGTTCGATTCCTATCGGGGGCACATGAGAAAGAATTTCAAAAAAGCTGTATGACTTATTTTCTTTTTTTGTTTTTGGGTTTGGCGCCGGGTTTGCTTTTTCGGTAATTTACTGCTACAATGATTGGTATAAATTCATAATGAAGAAAAGTTAGGGGCCCATGGTATACCGGTAACACGCCTCCATGGCATGGAGGAGTACGGGGTTCGATTCCCCGTGGGTCCACTTTCGTGAATTCGTCAAACGTTCCGTCTCACCGTTTCGCGGCTCGGCGGCTAAACTGAACGGGATTTTCCAGCCGATATTTTTAATTTTGCATTGTAAAAGAAAATTTTTCATATATTAGGGCAGAAATTTTAATGAAATTTCTGTTTTTTTTGATCCCGTGCTTGACAAAATTCCACAATAGGTATATAATATAGGCAGAAATTGGGGATTTTCTCGGACCCGAAGAAAATTACCGGTTTCAAAGAATCAAAATATAAAGAAGAAGAGGAAGACGATGATAAAGCCGAGGATTAAGATAGAAACCGTTCCAAACCCAGATATTCGGGTATACCATGTAACGACAGAGATTTCTCGATACTCGATCCACAATTTCTGGAGACCTCTCCACCGAGATAGCTCGGAGAAGTATCTGGAAGAAGTGGGCGAAATCGGAACTCAGCTTCTCAACGAGGTATTTGCCTTACCGGGAGTGAATGAGGTTTTCATTAAGCCCTACGAACTTTCGGTAACAAAAGCTGGTGCCTTCGACTGGGAGGATATTGAGCCCGGTATAATCGAGGCTCTTAAAAAAACCTTTGGAGAAGGTGTAGAAGAGGTCGAGATTATTCAATCTCAAATGTTTTATCGGGAGACTCCTAAACCCGAAGGTGTATTTCCTGAAGACCTCTAAGCGGTAAGCAAATAGTTGCGAGATATTATCGGGTCTATCTCGGCAACTCCATAGCATGCGACAAAGGAAGTTCCGGAAGGTTCTTCCTTTTTTTCTTTTTTGAAATTTGAATTTGCCGCCAAAGGTAAAATATGTTGATATTTTGACATCTAACAGGTAAAATGTTAAGAATAAAGGTTGTTTGGAGAAGGGCGGGTTGTGCCGAATTGGTAAGGCAATGGTCCCGAAAACCATTGGGAGAAATCCCGTGCAGGTTCGAGTCCTGCACCCGCCGCATATGTTTAAATTTTTAAAGACCTGCTTATCGGCGGGCAGGAAACAAAAAGAGCCCCGAAACCTGAAGGAAGTTTTGAATCATCTGCGAAAGCTGGAGAAAAATTATGAAGAAATAGCCCGGGAATTGGCAGAACTTAAAAAGAAAAACCAAAAAGATTTGCAGAAGATAGGGATGGTGAGGTTTAATCCCTTCAAAGAAATCGGGGGCGACCAGAGTTTTTCCATTGCCGTTTTGGACGCTCACAACAATGGCTTTGTCATTACCTCCCATTACGGTAGAGAATCAAACAGGGTTTACGCCAAATCCATAGAAAACGGACAATCGAAATATCAATTGTCAAAAGAAGAAACGGAAGCAATCAGAAAAGCTACCCATGCCTGAAAAAAACAAAGAAACAAAAGGAAATTACCTGCCGCGACCACCAGTAGTGGTCGTTTTGGGGCATGTTGACCACGGCAAATCCAGCATTCTCGAAGCGATTAAGGATTTGAAGATTACGGAAAAGGAATCGGGGGGCATTACCCAGCACATCGGCGCTTACGAAATTGAACATAATAACAAAAAGATTACTTTTATCGACACCCCCGGGCACGAGGCCTTTTCAGCCATGCGTTCTAGGGGAGCCAAGGTGGCCGACATTGCCATTTTGGTGGTAGACGCAGAAGAAGGAGTAAAACCACAAACAAAAGAGGCCATTTTGCATATTAAAAAGGCGGGCATCCCCATGATTGTGGCTATCAATAAAATAGACAAGCCGGGAGCAGATCCAGAAAAAGTTAAAAGAGAATTATCCCAACTAGATGTTTTAGTTGAATCGATGGGTGGGGAGATTCCTTCAGTTGAAACTTCAGCTAAGACGGGAAAAGGGATTGAGGAAATGTTGGAGTTAGTGTTGTTGGTGTCGGAAATGGAAGGATTCAAGGGCGATTTTAGCAAGCCCGGAGAAGGAGTAGTTATTGAATCATATTTAGACAAAAAAAGGGGGGCAACCTGCACTTTGCTTTTGAGGAATGGTATCCTCAAAGAAGGCGATATCATAGGCAGTCGTTCTACTTTGGGCAAAGTTAAGATTTTGGAGAATTTTCAAGGTGACAGAATAGAAAAAGCTACTCCTTCCATGCCTGTAGTGGTTATAGGTTTTGCGGGGGTTCCCCGAGTGGGAGAAAAGTTTGAGGTTTATCCCGATATAGAATCTGCCCAGAAATACATTGAAAAAAAGGAAAGGAAAACAGAGGGGGGCGAGGTATTTTTTGTGGAAGAAGGGAAGAAAGTTTTAAATTTGATTCTTAAAGCTGATGTTCAAGGTTCCCTGGAAGCCATTGAAGAAATTTTAAGAGGCATTCCTCAAGAAAAAGTGGTTTTAAGAATATTGGAAGGGGGAGTGGGGGAAATAAATGAAAAAGATGTAAAGTTGGCCCAAAGCAGCAAAGCCAGGATAATAGGCTTTAGGGTGAAGCCAGATCATGTTGCCGTCAAATTAGCAGAAAGAGAGGGAATCAAGATAATGACCTTTGATGTAATTTACGAGTTAGCTCAACAAATACGCCAATTAATGGAAAAAGCTATGGTTTCAGAAAAGGTTAGAATTGATTTGGGGAAAATAAAAGTCCTGCTTATTTTTCGGACAGCCAAAAATCGTCAAATAGTGGGAGGAAAGGTGACAGAAGGAGAAGTTAAAAGGGGAACCTCTGTTGAGGTTTTTCGAGGCCAAGATTTCTTGGGCAAAGGCAGATTGATTAATCTTCAAAAGAACAAAAAAGATGTGGAAAGAGCGGTTAAGGGCGAGGAATGCGGACTCCTTTACGAAGGAGAAGTGAAAATAGAAGAGGGAGACATCCTTCAAATTTATACCGAAGAAAGAAGAAAGGGCGAACTTTAATTTTATGTCGCGAAGAATTCCAAAGGTTAATCAATTGATTAAAAAAGAGCTCTCGCATATCATTTTAAAAGAAATGGATTTTTCTAAGAAGGTTTTGGTTACCTTAACTAGGGTTGATACTTCTAGGGATCTGGAGCAAGCCAAGATATATATCTCCGTCATTCCCGAAGAAGAAAGCCAGCAGGCGCTGGAAACCCTAAATAAATCCATTTATTATCTTCAGCAGAAATTAAACCAGAGGCTTAGAATGAGACCCGTACCAAGGATTAAATTCGTGGAGGAGAAGAAAACCAAGGAGGCGGGGAGGGTGGAGGAACTTTTGGAGAAAATCCACAAAAATAAATTAACACGATGATAAACAATCTTATCTCGAAATTTCAAGAAATTGATGAATTATTAAGAGGGGCCCAGAGGGTGCTTGTGGCCGCTCACGAGAATCCCGATCCCGATGCCGTGGCTTCAGTCTTGGTTCTTCATCGTTTTTTCAAAAAAAGGAATCTGGAAAGTTTTCCTTATCTGCCGGATCAGCCTCCAAAATATTTAAATTTTCTTCCTGGATTTTTTGAAATTAAAACAGAAATAAGATCTTTTAAACCTGACATTATTTTCGGTCTCGACTACGGTGATTTTAAAAGGTTAAAGATTCCGGAAGAAGTTCTTTGGGAGAGCTCGTTGGAAATTGTAACTATCGACCATCATTTAAAAAGCGATCAAAGGGGTAAGGTAAAGATTTTGGAGCCGGAGATTTCTTCTACCGCCGAAATTATTTACTATTTGTTAAAACATTGGAAGGCAGAGATAGACCGAGACATTGCCACCTGTCTTTTGGCGGGCATTTTTTCAGATAGTGGAGGATTCAGACATGTTTCCACAAGCTCTGATACTTTCCGGGTGGTTTCTGATTTACTTTCAAGGGGTATTTCTTTGAACAAAATTGTCCGCGGCACCTTAGCTTTTGAGAAATCTCTTAATCTGTCCAAGGCATGGGGACAGATTTTGGCCAGAACCACGCTGGAAAGAAAAACCGGTCTGGCTTATTCCTGGATTTCCATTGACGATCTTAAGAGGTTTGATATTACCACGAGAGATTTTGACGGCATCACCAATTTAATTTCGGCAGGTTCTCCGGTCAATTTGGGATTATTTTTGGTAGAGCAAAAGCCCGGGTTGATTAAGGGAAGTTTGAGGTCTGAGCCCGTGGGCGGCATAGATGTTGTAAAAATAGCTAAGCCGCTGGGAGGAGGGGGACATCCCTACGCTGCCGGTTTTCAGCAACAAGGGACCATCGAGGAGGTCTTGAAAAAGGTGATAGGTTTGATAAAATA
>CAYYJV010000029.1:0-5458 GCA_964472225.1 uncultured Candidatus Saccharibacteria bacterium
TCCTTCAGCTCATAATGCTCAGGACTGGAAGTTTATTGTGGTGAGAGATGCGGAGAAAAGAGAGGCCTTGGCTAGGGCTGCCGGCCAGGGTTTTATCGCCCAAGCCCCCCTGATTATTGCTGCGGTGGGTTTGAAACCAGAGCGATTTATGCCTTCCGGCAATCCAGCTTACGCCATTGATTTGGCTATCGCCGTAGATCATATGACTTTGGTAGCGACGGAAGAAGGTTTGGGCACCTGTTGGATCGGTGCCTTTTCTCAGGAAGAGGTTAAAAAAATCCTGAATATTCCAAAAAACTGCAAAGTGGCCGTGCTGTTGCCTTTGGGATTTCCGGCCGATAATCCTCGTTCCAAAACAAGGAAGCCACTAAAGGAAATCATCTCTTACGATACTTTTTAATACACAGCCAACCTTTGGGTAGATTTCTTTGTTAGGCATGCTGTTATTTTTCGAATTGACCACAACAGTGATGGCTTTGGATTTTTGGCCCTTTTCGGGTTCGTTCTGATTTTGATTATTAGAGGTTTTTTTATCGCTTCTTTCTTTTGAAGGAAAAACATATGGCAGAAAAATTGAGAGCCCATATTTTAGTTTCAGGCCGAGTCCAAGGAGTGTTTTTTAGAGATAGCACAAAAAAGAAAGCCCAATCCCTGGGAGTATCTGGTTGGGTTCGCAACAGGCCCGACGGCCAGGTGGAGGCCGTTTTTGAGGGAGAGGAAAAAAAGGTAAAAGAAATGGTCGACTGGGCGAGAAGGGGCCCGGCTTGGGCCAAGGTAGACAGACTTGATGTCAGTTGGGAGGACTACCGGGGAGGGTTTGAGAATTTTGAAATAAGGTAGAGAAACATATAATGAAAAGGGAAGATTTTGAAAAACTGGTGGCCGAAGCTCTGGACGAATTGCCCGAGCATATCCAAAAGAAAATGGATAATGTGGCTATTACCGTAGAAGAGGGCTCTGTCAAAGGGCCTTATTTAGGCCTCTACCAGGGAGTTCCTCAAACCGTTTATGGCAGGGGATTTGGTATGGTGTTGCCTGACAAAATAACCATTTTCCAGCTGCCCCTTGAAAGAGTGGCTCGTTCTCATGAGGAATTGAAGGAAGTGGTCAAAAATGTAGTTTGGCATGAAATAGCTCATCATTTCGGCTTTGACGAAAAAGAAGTCAGGCGACTGGAGAAGAAACGAAGAAGAGGTGTTTAATAGTGGACACCAAATAACATATGCGGCAAATGCGGCGCGTTGATGACAGCAGTCAATTATTAAAAGGAGAGGAGGAAATGGCAGAAGAGGGACTTTCTTACCATCCACCGCATCCTTTGCCAGAATTGTCGGCCCAGCTAGCAAGTACCAATTTCATTATGTTCAGCCAGGGGTTTTTCTGTAAGAGGTGCGGGGTGAAATATGAATTAGCCAGAACGTTCAATGCGCCAAAAGCCTATCTTTTAATAGGCTTTTTTGTAAAACCTTGACTTTTTTTTATTATATGATATTTTATCCTTGAAAATATAAGGGGGTAAGAAATGAAAAAGGCACTTTGTAGACTGGATGAGCATTGGTGCATAGAGTGTTGCTTGAGGGGCGGCGCGGGGTGTTCTCTTTTGGGCGAGGAAGACGGCAAAAGAGGATGCTTGGGCCATAATGGCAAGAGATACCAGGGTCTGACCGAGTTACCCTCCTGTATAGAATTTGACTGTCTGGATGATTTTCTTTTGGAAGACAGGGAGATTATCCGACAGGCGATCTTGAAACTCCCCCCGGGAGAATTCAGGATGAGCGATATCCTGGCTCAATTCAAAATAGGGAGGAGAATTTGTGCTTGGTGTAAGCCACAGAAAGTGCTTGGCAGAAAGTTGGGTATCGATGGCGATACCCACACCATCTGCGAAGAGTGCCAAAAGCGGGTTTTGGGCGAATAAGCCAAACCCGCTTTTTTATCTCAAAAAGAGTTCTTGACAAAGAATGGGACGATTTATATAATAAAAAAGAGGAAAGGTCGATAATAATATTAAATAACCTTAAACATTATGCCGATTATTCCTTGGAAACCATTTGACGACTTAGAGAGTATCTTTGAGGGCGACAACTGGTTTTTCCCCGTAAAATTAAGCAGGCCGGCAATGGACGTCTACGAGACCGAAAAGGAAGTGATAGCCGAACTTAATTTGCCCGGCATTGATCCTGACAAAATTAATATTTCAGTTGAAAACCAGGTATTACAGGTAAGCGGTGTGTCCGAGGAAAAGAAGGAAGAAAAGAAAAAGGGCTACTGGAGGAAAGAAATCCGCAAAGGTTCTTTCGAGAGGTCTATCTCTTTGCCAACCCCTATTAAGGAAGACAAAGTGGAGGCCAGCTATGAAAAGGGAGTGTTAAAGATAGTTATGCCGAAAGCTGAGAAGAGACCCGACAAAGCCAAAAAGATAAAAATAAAAACCAAGGACTAATTATCGCAACCGCCCCTCGTGGACGGTAAAACCATGGTCGCCCTCCGGGCGATTTTTTTTGATAGAAAAAAACGAGTTAGTTCGGGATCAAAAGATCAAAAAAACCCGCCAAGCTAAGCTCGGCGGGTTTTTTTGATGAGATTGCTCCGAATTAGTAGCGGTTGAATCTCTGAGTTCTTCGTTTGGCGTGACAGCTCTTGCAATAGATAGGTCTGTCGCCGGATGGTTCGAAGGGAAGCTCAGTGATCTCGGCGCCGCATTCAGAACATTTCCAGTTCCCCTGAAACATTTTTCTGGGGAACTCTCTTCTGTCGTCTTTCTGGGAATCCATGAAACTGTTTATCTCGCATCCTTTCTACGTGTTATTTCTCTTATCTTAACGTTAAAGATTCTCAGCGTAATTACACCAGAGAAAAGGTGCGAATTTATTTTTGCTTAAAAGAAAAGCGACCTTTAAGACTACTTAAGTCGCTAACTTAATTTCGGTACTCGCTAATTTCGAAATTATAACGTTATGTTATAAACTTCGTTTTGAGACTCGCCTTAAGATTCGACTTACTAGCCGGTTTCATTATACTCTTTGTTGAAAATATGTCAAGCTCGCGATAGAATAAAACTATGAAAAAAATAATGGAATTTATAAACCCCGTTAGAAATTTATGAAAAGTGTATCCAGAGATAAAATCCGAAATAAGCTCTTAACCTTATTGCCAAAGATTTCTAACGGGGTAAAAAAACATCGGGCGGAGATTATCTTGGCCGTGGGCGTGATTTTGATTTCTTTGCTGTCCTTCGCTATGGGCTTTATTGTGGCCAAAAGCTATGGGAAAGAACCAATTAAAGTTCAGGAAAGTGGCTATTATCGGGGCTGGCATTACGGGGCTGTATTTGGTCTGGAAACTTTCAGAAAGGGGGCATAGGGTTGTCCTTTTTGAGAAACGTAGTAAAATTGGCAAGAAGGCGTGTTCTGGCCCCTATGTATCGAGAACCGTTCTCGATACATTGGGGAGTGAATTTGATATAATAATTGGCTGTAAATTTCCATGGATTTTACCTTTAGAAATAAATATGGAAGGAGGTTGGCTTTGTGGAAGAAGTAAGGGTACCCGCGCATGTAGCGATTATAATGGATGGTAATAGAAGATGGGCCAAAAAGAGGGGATTGCCCGTCTTAGAAGGCCACCGCCACGGGGCAGAAAAAATAGAATCTCTCTGTGATTGGTGCATTAAAAGGGCAATTAAAGTTTTGACTTTGTATGCCTTTTCTACCGAGAACTGGGGACGCGCCCCGGAAGAAGTAGCAGGCATAATAAAGCTGGGAAAATGGTTTTTGTCGCGAAAGACCGAAAAACTTCACCGGGAAAGGATAAAGTTAATGGTTATAGGAGAGAAAGATAGGCTGGATCCCGAAATTCAACGGCTTATCCAGAAATCAGAAGATTTGACCAAAGATAACAATAGATTAACTTTGGTGCTCGCTATTTCTTATGGCGGAAGAGCTGAAATTGTGGAAGCAGTAAAGAAAATCATTGAGGAGAAAATACCAGCCGATAAGGTAAATGCCCGGGTCGTAGAAAAACACCTTTGGACCGCCGGCTTGCCAGACCCTGAATTAATAATCAGAACTGCCGGCGAGATGCGCGTTTCTAATTTTTTAATCTGGCAGTCGGCTTACTCCGAGCTATATTTTACCGAAAAATATTGGCCGGATTTTACCGAGGAAGATTTGGATTTTGCTTTAGCAGGGTTTGTCCGTCGCCAAAGGAGATTCGGAAAATAAAAGACATTAAAACCCCGAGAATTGCTTGCTCCGGGGTTTTTTGCTAAAATAAAAAGGTGAATCTGCTGCCCACCATTACCACCACTTCGGCAGATTGGCGAGAGAGAATCAAGGAAGCCAAGAATTTAAAATTGAAAGAAATAAGCGTTTTTCCTACTTGTTTGAGTTTGGAAGAAAGAAAAGAGTTGTATGAATTGTTGAAAGAGGCAAGCATTGAAAGAATTCCCTTTGTCCATCTCAGGACGGATATGGAGGTTTGGGAATTGGATTATCTAGTTCGCAATTTTCACGTCAAGGTTTTTAATACTCATAGCCGGCGCGAATATCCCATTCCTCCGGAATGGGATAAATACCGGAAAAAGATACACATAGAAAACACTTATTTTCCCCTGGATGAAAAGGAAATTAAAGAATTCGCCGGCGTTTGTCTGGATTTTTCCCACCTGGAAGGCTCGAGAATTTATCAGCCAGAAAGATATGCCAACGACGTAAAGATTATAGAGAAATACGGCTCCGGCTGCGGGCATATCAGTCCCGTCAAAAATTGGAATTTTCTAGACAAAGAAGCTTGGAGGTTCAAAAAAGGGGAGACCGAAAATTTCCCCCACATCCTAAAAGATTTATCCGAGCTGAATTATTTAAAGAGATATCCCCTTAAATACTTCGGGAAATATTTAGCCCTGGAAATGGAAAACAGCGTTGAAGAGCAATTAAAAGCCAAAGAATATATTATTAAACTATTAAAACCATGATCAACAAAACAATAATTTTTTCTGCGGTTGTGGTGGTTTTGGCCTTGGGGGCGGCAGCCAGCTTTTTTTATAACGCTCCAAAAGAAGAGCTGTCAGATAATCCGCCTCTGGGTTTGGAAATTTTGGATGAGAAAAAGGTAGAAAACAAGGAGGAGCCCACCGAAGAATCCAGCCCCGGCATATTAGCCAAAGATGGATTTTCCATAAATTTGCCAGAGGGCTGGAAGGAAAAAACAAATCCTCCCGGCGGTGCTTTGGTTTTGGTGGCGAAGGAAAATGAGGTAATTACCGATGAGAAAGCAAAAGAACTGGATTTTGCCAGCTATTTTTCAGTTAACAGTGATTCCCTGGAAACTTACACTTTCGAAGAATACATCGAAGAGATAAAGACGCTCTTAGTCCAGACTATAGTCAACATTGACTTTGTTAAAGAAGAAGAGGGAGAAATTGACGGCAAAAAGGCGCTTTTCGTTGAATGCGAAA
>CAYYJV010000030.1:0-5411 GCA_964472225.1 uncultured Candidatus Saccharibacteria bacterium
TGGTCATTATGATTCATACGGGTTCCAGGGGTCTTGGTCACCAGATTGCCACAGATTATATCCGAGTGATGATACAGGCTATGACAAAATATGGTATCCGTTTGCCGGATAGGGAATTGGCGGCTTGCCCTATTAATTCTCCGGAAGGAAAAAGATATTTTTCGGCTATGTCCTGTGGCGCCAATTACGCTTGGGCCAATCGTCAAATGATAGCTCATTTTGTCAGGAAGGCATGGAAGCAAGTTTTAGGAGAAAAAGCTTTGCCACTGAAAGTAATTTATGATGTGGCTCATAATATTGCCAAAATTGAAAACAACCTTTGCGTCCATAGAAAAGGGGCCACCAGGGCTTTTCCGCCAGGGCATCCAGAAATTCCCGAAAAATACCGCGAGGTTGGCCAGCCGGTTCTGATTCCGGGATCTATGGGAACGGCTTCCTATATTTTGGCAGGACAAGAAAGCGGCAAAGAGGCATTTTATTCCACTTGCCACGGAGCTGGCCGCACTATGTCTAGACACGCCGCTATGAGAACTACGAGGGGAGAGGAGGTAGTCAGGAGATTAAAAGAAAAAGGAATTCTCGTAAAATGCCGATCAATGCGGGGTATTGCAGAAGAAGCCCCTTTGGCCTATAAAGACATAGACAACGTAGTCGAAGTGGTTCACCGCGCCGGACTTTCAAAAAAGGTGGCAAAATTGGTGCCCCTAGCCGTCATTAAAGGAGAGTAGGGCAAGATAAGATATGTATGAGGAAACTGCCAAGATCAATACGAAAATTTATTCGCAAAGAGAAAGCCCGGATTCGCCGGGAAGTTTTGGATTTGCAAGAGCAGAAAAAATTAATTGACGAATTGTATCAAAGGTTCTTGCCCAAAACAAAAAATTCTGTTAAAGTAAATCATTATGACAGTTCAAGAGATATACAATCTGGCAATTAAAATGGGCATCGAGGCAGATTTACGGGGAAAGGAAGCGGTAGAGAAGCTTTTGCAAAGAAAAAAGGAAAAATACGAAAACTTGCCCGTTGCTCAGAAAGAGGAATTTGACAAAGAAGCCCTGAAAAACCCCTATTTAGATTCCCGGATTTATCACATTGCTCAAGAGAGAGAAGTCAAAAGGGTTTTGGTTGGTATTGATATTGAGCCCGCCGAGATTTTACTGGCCAAAGAATTGGGCAATATTGATTTGATTATTGCTCATCATCCTTTGGGCAAGGGGTTGGCTAATTTGCACGAAGTCATGGATATGCAGTGTGATATTTTGAATATGTACGGGGTACCAATCAATGTAGCCGAAGGCTTAATGAAAGA
Source organism: uncultured Candidatus Saccharibacteria bacterium (assembly GCA_964472225.1). GTDB lineage: Bacteria > Patescibacteriota > Minisyncoccia > Minisyncoccales > MHMH01 > CAYYJV01. The sequence goes on from CAYYJV010000030.1 coordinate 1,310, forward strand.
AAAGATTTCCGAAGTGGCCAGAGGAGTTAATCGGGCCAACCATCAAAGGACAGTAGATGCGGCCCGGCTCTTAGGATTTAACTTAATAAACGTTCATACTCCTGCCGATAATTTAGCCGCAAGGTTTTTAAAAGAAATGATTGAAGGGCAAAAACCAGAGAGAATTGAGGACTTGCTTAAGTTGTTAAAAGAAGTTCCGGAATACAAAGAAGCGATAAAAGTTGGAGCGGGTCCCAAGGTTTTTACGGGGAGTCCCGAAAACCATTGCGGCAAAATCGCTGTCACAGAGGTTACCGGCGGAACAGAAGGATCCCCCAAGCTTTATGAAAAAATGGCCCAAGCGGGCATTGGCACGGTAATCGGCATGCATCAGTCAGAAGAGCACCGTAAGGAAGCCGAAGCTGCCAACATAAACGTGGTTATTGCCGGCCATATAAGTTCTGATTCCATCGGCATGAATTTATTTTTGGACGAACTGGTAAAGCAGGGTATCGAAATCATTCCTTGTTCAGGCCTAATAAGAATAGAAAGGGGAAAGAAGTGAAACAATATCATATAGTTTGCGGCACCGGAGATGTGGCATTCTATATTTTAAAGAAAGCTGGCCGATAGGCCGGCTTTTGATAAACGGGGCTAAATTTTCAAAGGGCGGATAACACTTTTTGTTAGTGTTAATCCATAGCTATAGCTATAGATTAACAATTTTCTGGTGTGCAGATTGGAAGAAATCAAGATTTTTGTTAAAATTTAAGAATATGCGTACGGGTATAGCCACAGTTCCTCTTGATTATGGAAAATGCCCGAGATGGCTTTTTGAGAGAATGAAAAGGTTGGGTCGGGGCATCACTACGGCCATCGTTGAGGAGTTCGGGCCGGAAGAGTTTTTGCGCCGGCTTTCCGATCCGGTTTGGTTCCAGTCCTTGGGCTGTGTGCTTGGTTTTGACTGGAATTCCAGCGGTTTGACTGTTACTACTATGGGAGCCTTGAAAGCCGGGCTTTTTGATATTCAGGATCAGCTAGGAATATATGTGTGCGGCGGTAAAAAAGAATCAAGAATGACGCCGGAAGAAATCGGGGCCTACGGCATCTCAAGGCAGTTTTCCTTCGCTCCAAAATTAATTTATGCTTCCAAAATGGCAGCCAAAATAGATTCGTCGCTGATCCAGGACGAATACCAAATTTATCAACATAACTTTCTGTTCACAAAATCGGGGAACTGGGCAGTGGTCCAGCAGGGTATGAATATAGAAAATCAGACCGCTCGACGCTATCACTGGCTATCCTCCAGCATTAAAGATTTTGTGGAAGAGCCGCACTCGGGCATTATTTCCGGAGCCAGGATAGAAAAACCCTTGAATTTAACCGCCAAAGAAAGCAATCAAAATCGGGAAATTAGTTTGGGGCAGGTTTTAGAGGAGCCAAAAACCTTTATCAAAAATTTAGCCATGATTTCCCGTCATCCCAAGCAACTTACCTTGATGGAGCTTAAAAATAAAGAGTTCTACTGGCATCCGGTGGTGGAAGAAAAATTTGATTTGAAAAGATTGGAGAAAACAACCCTTTTTGCTCATTCGGAAAACCCAAAGGATTTCGAGCAGCTTTTAGCCTTGAAAGGAATTGGACCAAAGACAATCAGGGCTTTATCTTTGGTTTCGGAATTGATTTACGGCGCTCGACCCTCCTATGAAGACCCCGCTCGCTATTCCTTCGCAGTAGGGGGAAAAGATCATACCCCAATGCCCATTCAGACAGATGTTTACGATAAATTATTAGAGGTAATGGAAAAAGGAATTAAAAAGGCAAAAATTTCCAACCGGGAAAAAAACGAAGCCCAAAGAAGGTTAATGAAAACCGCCCACACCAAAGCTTTTGAAAATTAATTAAATCAATAAAGGCTTATGGGTAAGATTAGTGAAAAAAGAAAGAGATTTGAAATAAAGAAAAAACAAAAAAGGAAAAAGAAAATTAAAAAATTGAAAGAAAAATACTTTGCCGCCAAAACCAAAGAAGAAAGGGAGAAGATTTTAGAGAAACTCCAAAGGCTCGCCCCCCATTATCCGCTTGAGGAATTTTTGAACAAGGTTTAATTCTTTTTTAGAATGAAAAACTATTCATCAAAGCAGGCAAAAAAGGGAAGATTGGCTTTTAGAACACCGAGTTGTTTTATCTATCAAAAATATCAAAAGTTAATGAGACAAAAGAACAAGAATGGGAAGAAGATTTCAAAAACAAAAATTATTAAAATTGCATAAGGAAATTAAAAAATGTAAAAAATGTCCTTTATGGAAAACAAGGACAAATACCGTGCCGGGGGAGGGAAGCGTTAGCGCTAAAATTATGATATTGGGCCAAGCTCCGGGGAAAAAGGAAGATTTACAGAGTCGCCCTTTTGTAGGCAGAGCGGGTCAACTTTTAAATCGACTTTTGAAGCTGGCTGAAATAAAAAGAGAGAAGATTTTTATAACTTCTTCGATTAAATGTTTTCCGCCCAAGAATCGTCGACCCAAAAGAGAAGAAATCGTCGCTTGCCTTCCATATTTGTTGGAGCAAATAGACATTATTAATCCAAAGAAAATCATTTTATTGGGAGAAGTGGCTTTTTCTGTGTTTTTTCCAAAAAAGAAATTGAGCGATTTTAGAGGAAAATGGATTAAAAAAGAAGGTCGGCAATTTTTTATTACTTATCATCCGGCCGCCGGCCTGCGTTTCCCAAAGATTAAGAAAATCCTAGAGAAGGATTTTCGTCATATAGGTATTTTCTAATCTATAGCCGAGTTGGCGATAATAGCCACGGACCCCCACTCCCGATATCACGGTGATGTTTTTTGCCCCGAACTCTTTCTTGGCGATTTTCTCTGCCTCTTTGATTAGTTTTTTGCCCAGTCCCTTATGTTGCGGCGATATAATGGCGGTTGAACCGCCGTCAACGGGGAGCTGTTGGCCGTAAGTGTGGATTTCTCGAATAATGGCTAAATTTTGGGAAGTAATCCGTAACCTAAGCAGACTATGAAGTTTTGTTCTGTTCTTATTCTCAAAACTGATGAATAGTTCTTTCCCGTCGGAAGCTTGGTAATCTTGACGGAACAGATACAGTTTTTCTTTCGGGTTGTAATCTGCTTTTATTTCTCGGCAACGGATGCATTTGCATTTTGTTTTTCTGGCCAAAACTTGCCTCAAATTGGATATTTTAGCGGGGCCAGAAACAATACTATGGGAGGGAATGTCTCTGGTGATTCTTTGGATTCTTACATAGTAGGGGATAAATTTTTTAATTTCTTTTACCAGATTTATCAGCTGTTGATCAGTGTAGGGCTTGTATTTTCCTTCTTTCCACCATTTGTAAAGCAAGGTATTTTTCAATAGAGCACAAGGATAGATTTTCAGCAGATCTGGCTTGAAGTCAGGATTGGAGAATATTTCTTTGAACATTCTCAGGTCTTTTTTGAGAGTGGAGCCCGGCAAATTGGGCATCATTTGATACAAAACCTTGAAGCCCGCGTCTTTCAAAAGTTTGGTTGCTTTGATTGTTTCTTTTACTCCATGCCCTCTTTTATTTAATTTAAGAATATCGTTATAAATTGACTGAACTCCGAGCTCAACCATCGTTACCCCCAGTTCCCTTAGTCTTTTTATTTCCCCCTCGTTTATAAAATCCGGCCTGGTTTCAATTGATAATCCGACAATTCGATGTTTTGCCTTTTCATTTCTTTTTTGCAAAGATTGTAAAGAATCAACACCTGTCGAATTTTTACTATTACAGGCGTCAAAACATCTTTTGATGAACCATTCTTGGTATTTTTTAGGATAATAACTCCAGGTTCCACCAATTATTCTCAACTCTATTTTATCAGTGGGGTGTCCGGTAATTTTCAGAGCCCGCAGGCGCATTTTTACTTGTTTGTAGGGGTCGTATTTGTTTAAAATCGCCCTCATCACCGCGGGTTCATTTTTAAGATAGCTTTTGGGAGCTCCTTTTTGTTGAGGGCAATAGACGCACTGCCCTGGGCAGGGATAGGGTTTGGTAAGAACAGAAATATTAACGATTCCGGAAAGCGAGCGGACCGGCCTGGTGCGAAGCAATTTTTCGATTTTGGGAGATTTT
>CAYYJV010000031.1:0-5402 GCA_964472225.1 uncultured Candidatus Saccharibacteria bacterium
TCTCTGTTTTGAAGAAAAACGGATCCCTGAAAAGAGAAGATCTTTTGTTGGAACAGCTGGGCGGCAATAAATTTAAAAATTATGTTTTCTTTCTTTTGACCTTGGGAAAGAATTTTGAAAGGGTTTTTGAATCGGATGATTTTCATACATTGTGGACTCTTAATAAAAATTATTATTTAGATAAAGCGAAAAAAGCTATCAATAATTTCATTGCCGAGCTTAAAAAGAAAAATCAGCCCATGGCTCCGCCGGCCTATGTTTTGCCTTCTTACCTGGAGATTTCCAAGAATGTTTTGAGGGGTCCCCAAGGGTTGTACGGCTTGAAAGAATGGCCGGAGATCAAGCCGAGGGGCATTAAAGACAAGGCCTATTTGGCGCTCAAAGAAGCAAAAAGACCCCTTCACTTTACCCAGGTGGCAACTTTGGTAAAATGGAACTGTGCTCAAACCGTTCACAATGAATTGATAAAAGATGACAGATTTGTTTTGGTGGGAAGGGGTCTTTACGCTCTCAGGGAGTGGGGATACGAACCCGGTAGAGTCAGAGAAGTAATTGCCAATGTTCTCCAAAAAGCCGGGAAACCTCTTTCCAAAGAGGAGGTCTTGGAAGAGGTGCTTAAGCAACGTCAAGTTCAACCAAATACCATCCTGCTTAATCTGCAAAACAAAAAATATTTCCTTAAAAAATCAGAAGGATATATAGTTCGCAAAGTTTAATTAATGGACATTTCAATTATCCTTAACACAACCTGGGACGTCATAAAGAATTGGTGGTGGGTGCCGCTACCTTTTATTCTTTGGCGTCCCTTTTTGTTTTTCTGGCTTTATTGGAGAAGGGAGGTCTGGATGTTGCAGCAAAAGATGATCTTACTTGAGATTAAAATGCCCAAAGAAGTTTTAAAGCCCATCCGGTCGATGGAGCAGGTTTTTTCTTCTCTTTGGGCCAACGTTTTTGATCCGCCTACCTGGTGGGAGAAATGGATCGAGGGAAAAGACCTTATTTCCCTTCAACTGGAAATGGTTAGTCTAGAAGGCGTTCCCCACCTTTATGTCCGCTGCCATGAGTCGCGCCGCAACGCCGTTGAATCCTCCATTTATTCTCAGTATCCCGATGCCGAAATCTCCCTGGTAGATGATTATACAAAATATGTTCCCCAAGACGTTCCCAACAAGGACTGGGATCTTTGGGGCGCGGATTACGAACTTGTTAAAGAGGATATTTTTCCTATTAAAACCTACACCAAGTTCTTTGAAGAAAAGGAAACGATCAAAGAAGAAAAAAGGGTGGATCCTATGGCTACTTTTCTCGAGGGAGCAGGGAAATTGGGTCCCGGTGAGCAGCTTTGGATTCAAATTTCCGCCATGCCCATTACCACCACAGGAAGAGAGGAAGAGGGCGGGTATGATTTTGTGGCTCGGGGCAGAGAAATAGCCGATGAATTAGCTAAAAGAGAAAAACCCCCAAAACCGAAATCAATTTTACGGGAGGCAACGGAAACTTTGATAAGCCAGCTCTTCGGCGGAGCTATCGAAGAAAAAAAGCCTGCGGAGTTGGCGTCCCTCGAACTCAGTCTTACTCCCGGAGAAAAAGAAATCGTCCAAGGGGTGGAAGGGAAAATCGCCAAAAGGTGCTTTAAGTCGTTCATCCGCTTCATTTATTTGGCTAAAAGGGACGTTTATTTCGGTGGAGCCAAAGCCATTCCCTTTGGTTTTTTTAATCAGTTTGCCACAGAAAACCTGAATCAATTGAAACCGTGGCCCAGAACCATTACCAAGATTAAACGCTATCCAATTTTAGATTTGGTCAGGTCCAGGAGAGTCTTTGTGAGGAAGAGGAGGTTATTTTTTCGGTATGTTAACAGGATGCATCCTTTGTTTCCCAGGCCGACCCCCAAAAAAGCCCGCTTCATTTTAAATACAGAGGAATTAGCTACCATTTTTCATTTCCCGGGAAGGATAGCGGCTCCCGCTCCTTTTGTTCCCAGAGTGGAGGCGAAAAAGGGAGAGGCACCGCCGGGATTACCTACGGAATAGTCAATCCTAGAACGCCCAAATGACCAAAATTCAAATAACCAGAACAAGTTTTGAACATTTGGTCATTTGAAAATTAGAATTTGTTTCGAATTTCGTTTGGAACAAGAACCTTGTTCATATTCGAAATTCGAATTTAAACCTTATGTCAGAAGAGACAATCTTATTTGCGGAAACTACCTTTCGAAATACAAGAAAAAAGTTCGGCATCAAGACCGATGATAGGCGCCGGCACGTTTATGTTGTAGGTAAAACCGGCATGGGGAAAACAGTCATGTTGGAAAACATGGCCATTCAAGACATTCAGAAAGGTCATGGCATTGGTTTTGTGGATCCCCACGGGGAGGCCGCCGAGCGCCTCTTGGATTTTGTGCCCGCCCACAGAATAAACGATGTCATATACATAAATCCGGCCGACGTAAACTATCCCATCGCCTTCAATATTATGGAAAAGGTAAATCCAGAGCATAGGCATTTGGTGGCCGGCGGCTTGATGGGAGTTTTCAAGAAAATCTGGCCGGATGTTTGGTCTGCCAGGATGGAATACATTTTAAATAACTGTATTTTGGCTCTTTTGGAGTATCCGGGAGCCACTCTTTTGGGAGTTAACCGGATGCTTGCTGACGCAGAGTATAGAAAGAAAGTGGTGGAAAAAATTACCGACCCCGTAGTTAAAGCTTTTTGGACTCAGGAATACGCCCGTTACACTCAAAGGTACGAAGTGGAGGCTACGGCCGCCATACAGAACAAAGTCGGGCAGTTCATTTCAGCTCCCTTGGTCAGGAACATCATAGGGCAGGTTAGATCTTCCATAGATATGAGAAAAGTCATGGATGAAGAGAAAATACTTATTATGAATTTGTCCAAAGGGAGAATCGGAGAAGATAATTCCCGGCTTTTGGGCGCTTTAATGATAACCAAGCTTCAACTGGCCGCCATGAGCAGAGTAGATGTCCCGGAAGAGAAAAGAAAAGATTTTTTTCTTTACATTGATGAGTTTCAAAACTTTGCTACAGAATCTTTTGTTAATATTCTTTCTGAAGCCAGGAAATATAGATTGGCTTTGCTTTTGGGCCATCAGTACATAGCTCAGATGGACGAAAAAGTCAGGGACGCTGTTTTCGGGAACGTAGGCACCATAATTTGTTTCAGGGTGGGGGCAGAAGACGCCGAATTCCTGGAGAGGGAGTTTACTCCAGAGTTTTTGGCATCGGATTTGGTCAATCTGGGAAAATACAACATTTACTTGAAGCTGATGATTGACGGAATAGCGGGGCGTCCCTTTTCCGCTCAAACCCTACCTCCTTTTCCTTTGTCGGAGAAATCCAACAAAGAAAAAATCATCAAGGTTTCCAGGGAAAGATACGGCACCCCCAGAAAGAAAGTTGAAGAGAAAATCAGCCGCTGGGCGGGGGCCTTTGTACAGCAGGAAGTCACTTCCTCAACCCCACCTCTTTTTGATGCCAAATGTTCAATGTGCGGCAAGGATACCAAAGTTCCCTTTCTTCCTGACGGCAAGAGGCCGGTCTATTGTAAATCCTGCCGCAAGAAATTGGGCATAGAGAAGAAAGAATCCTCTTCTGCTGATCTCAATAAGATAGAGGCTTCAGAGGAGAAGGAAGAAAAAACTATTTCCTTGAACGATTTGCTCCCCAAGCGAGAAGACAATCGTATGCCTCCTCCGACCCCTGAAAAGAATTCTAGACCCAAGCCCAAAAGAAAGGAAGTGGATTTGTCGGAGTTAAGGAAAGCCCTGGAGGAATCTTTGGATAAGCAGGAGCAAAAAGAAAAGGCAAAAAATAACAATAAAAACGGAGTGATACAACCGGGAGAGACGATCAAATTCATTTGACGGCTATGTTTAAAACTATTCGAGATTTTAATGTTGCTGATAAAAGAGCATTGGTTCGTTGCGATTTTAATGTCCCCTTAGATGATAAGGGGAATATTTTGGATGATTTTCGGATAAAAGAGACCATTCCGACTATCGAATATTTGATTCAGAACAAAGCCCGAGTGATTTTAATGAGCCATTTGGGCAGACCCAAGGGAAAAACAGTAGAAGAGTTAAGATTAACCCCCGTCCAGGACAGATTGATGGAATACCTAGATCTCTCCGTAACCAAGGCCCCAGATTGTATTGGCAAAAAGATAGAAGAATGGACCCATCAAATGCAGGAAGGTGAGGTGTTGCTTTTAGAAAATCTTAGATTTCATAAAGAAGAAGAGGAGAATGACGAGAATTTTGCCAAAGAACTTTCAAAATTAGGCGACTTATATATTAACGATGCTTTTGGCGCCTCTCACAGGGCTCACGCTTCTATAGTTGGAACGCCCAAACTGTTGCCCGCCGCTGCCGGCTTTTTACTAGAGAAAGAAATTAAAGTATTAACTGGTTTGAGGGACAACCCCCCCAAACCATTAATAGCTATTATCGGCGGTGCCAAAGTAGAGAAAAAGGTAAAGCTCATTAATAAACTTTCCGAAATGGCCGATTTTGTTCTGACCGGCGGTCTTATTCAAAAAGAAGCCAAGGAAAAAAACATCCAATTCACCCATCCCGAGAAAATTGTGGAACCCGTTGATGAGGCTGCAAGGGGAAGAGATATCGGACCAAAAACTATTGAGCTTTTCAAAGGAAAGATAGCTCTGGCCAAAACCATTTTTTGGAACGGTCCTCTTGGGGAAATCGAAAAAGAAGAATTTGCCAGGGGAACCAAGGCGATTGCCGAGGCTATCGTGGGTTCCTCCGCTTTTTCTATAGTCGGCGGCGGAGAAACGGTGGAATGCATCAACCAGCTTGGTTTGGGAGAAGGGTTCGGTCACTTGTCCACCGGCGGCGGAGCCATGCTGGAATTTTTATCTGGCGAAGTTCTTCCCGGCCTTCAAGCCCTAAATAATCGCAGTTGAACTGCGATTATTTGTTTGCTACAATAAGATAATGATAATGATAATGGAATTTTATCATACTTATAATCGAGGTACAGAAAAAAGAAAAATATTTTTAGATGATGCGGATTATTTGCGAGGAGTCCACGATCTCTACGAATTTAACGACGTCAAAGCCGTAATTAATCTTCATCAACGAATTAATCGCAGTTCAACTGCGATTAATTTTAATCGGCCGAGAGAAAAGCTCATAAAACTGGGAGCCTGGGGTTTTATGCCGAACCATTATCACCTTTTCTCTTGTCCAATTGTAGATAATGGTCTTCCAAAATTTCATCAAAAATTTGGAGGGGGCTATACTTGGTTTTTTAACGCAAAATATAAAAGAAATGGAGTGTTATTCCAGGGTAGATATAAAAAAGTTTTAGTGGATAATGACACGCAAGCTCTTCATTTGATTTGTTATATTCATGCAAATCCTTT
>CAYYJV010000032.1:0-1297 GCA_964472225.1 uncultured Candidatus Saccharibacteria bacterium
TGCTGGCTCAAGCTTTGCTGTCGGGGAACTTAAAGCGAGGAGACAAAATAAAGATCGATCCCCAAAAATTCGAGATAATAAAGAAGTAGATACATATATTATGGTTTCTCGCGGGAGAACGTTAATTGTTTTTGCAGTTTTACTCCTCCTGGCGGTTTTTGCGGGGAGCTTTTTTGTTTTGAAAGACAAAGAGAGAATAGTGCACGTGTTGCCGGCGGCAGAAGAAGTTTCGCTTCGGATATCCGATGTCCGAAGCGAGGATGGATGGAAGACAACTACGACAACTACGCAAGTTAAAAAACTACCGGGAGAAATAGAAAAAAGATTGCAGGAAATAGTGAAAAAAACGGAGGAACTCGCGGCCGAAGTTAAAATTTTAAAAAAACTGAAGGAAGCCCAAGAAAAATCATCTCACGTCAAAGGCATATACGTCGGGGCGGCCGCAAACCCAAGCTATTTTAAAAATCTTCTTGATGAGACCGAGTTAAACGCCGTAGTCATTGACGTAAAAGAAGCTTCTGGCCCCATAGCTTACAATTATTTGAGGGAGTTGGTTGAAGAGCTCCACCGAAAAGATGCCTGGGTTATAGCCAGGATTGTAGTTTTTCGCGACTCCTCACAAGTACAAAATCACCCCGATTGGTATTTGCAGACGGCCATTTCCACTGCCACCGGTTCCGATCCATGGCAGGATTCAATTGGACAATACTGGCTGGACCCGGCCAATGAGAAGGTGCGCGATTATATTATTGATTTTTCCAAACAAATTATAGATTACGGGTTTGACGAACTGCAGTTTGATTATATCCGCTATCCCGACGATTATCCGGGAATAGCGGAACGCATTCAGAATATCGGAAATTTTTTTAAGACGGTTTCAGAAGAATTAAGGAAATACAAGCCTTCGATTATTCTTTCCGCGGATTTATTCGGCTACGTGGCCACCCAATTTAACAGTTTTAGCACGGGACAAAGGCTGGTGGATGCCGGCAAGCATTTTGATTATCTTTCTTTTATGCTTTATCCCAGCCATTTTTATGGAGGATTCGAGGTGGGTAAGGATGAAAAAAGGGGACTGCCTCCCCTGAAGTATTCTTATCCCGAAGTGATGGAGCACCCTTACCAGGTGGTTTTAAGATCTATACTTTCTGCTCAGGATTATCTTTCTTGGTTTGATTACGATGTTAAAATTAGGCCCTGGCTTCAGGATTTTGACTTGAAAGCCGACAAAAAGAGAGGAGTCGTCTATGATGCCGAAAAAGTCAGATCCCAAATTCAGGCCGCCGTAGACGCCGGA
>CAYYJV010000032.1:1397-5222 GCA_964472225.1 uncultured Candidatus Saccharibacteria bacterium
CGTCTATGATGCCGAAAAAGTCAGATCCCAAATTCAGGCCGCCGTAGACGCCGGAGCTTCCGGCTGGCTTTTATGGAATCCCTCCTATATTTACACCGAAGAAGCTTTAAGGTAAGTGTTTTGGTAAGTATTTTAGAATGAAGTTTCGACCACTTTTACTGCGATCGCAGTAAAAGTGGTCGAAATTGTGAAATCGCATAAGCGGGTTATACCCGCTTTTAGTTTTCCACAGAACAGGATTTGACTAAAAGTTTGGGGTGGGATATAGTGGAAGTGTAGTGGATACTTGTGGAAAACTATGGGGATAGCTCAATAAACTGTGGATAACTTATGTTAATTGGAGAATACATATATATAATTGACGATAAAAAAAGAGTGGCCATTCCTCCAAAAATGAGGAGCGAACTGGGGAAAAGTGCAGTGCTTACAAGGGGTTTGGACAACTGTCTGGTTCTTTATCCTTTAAAAGAATGGCAGAATTTATCTAAAAAAATGGCTGCCCTGCCTGCCGGCCAAATTGATGCCAGGGGGTTTACCAGGGTAGTGCTTTCCGGAGCTATTGAAGTCGGTTTGGATAAGTTGGGAAGAATTCTGATTCCCGACCACTTGAAAAAATACGCTTTTTTGAAAAAGAACGTAGCCATTATCGGAGTTTCCAACAGAGTAGAAATTTGGGATGAAGCCAGATGGCAAGAATACAAGGCAAAGATGGAAAAGACCGTGGGGGAGATGGCTCAACAAATTGGCATCTAATTTATGGCACATATTCCAGTACTTCAAAAAGAGGTCCTTAAATATCTGGACCCAAAACCGAATGAGAATTTTATTGATTGCACCGTCGGAGAGGGAGGCCACAGCGTCGCCATTCTGGAAAGAATTGCGCCGCGAGGCAAGGTGTTGGGTATTGACCTATGTTTAACCCCAAGGATTAAACATCCTAGATTAATTCTGGTTAATGATAATTTTGTAAATTTAAAAAATATTGTTGAGAAATATAAATTTAAATCTGTACAGGGAATTCTTTTCGACCTGGGTATGTCGAGCTGGCATTTGGAAGAATCTGGCAGGGGTTTTTCTTTCAAGAGAAAGGAGCCTCTGGACATGAGATACGATAAGCTTTCCCCGCTTAGCGCCGAAAAGATTCTAAACTTTTGGTCGAAGTTTGAAATCGAAAAAATACTAAGAGAATACGGTGAAGAAAAAAAATCCCGGAGATTGGCGGAAATAATTACGAAAGCCAGAAAATTAAAGCCGCTAGAAAATACCCTTCAATTGAGGAAAATGTCCCTGAGTGCGGGGGCCAATCCCCAGAAAGTTTTTCAAGCTTTAAGAATTGCCGTTAACGATGAATTGGAAAATCTTAGAAGGGCCCTTCCCCAGGCGGTGGAGATTTTGGCAAAAGGGGGGAGATTGGTGGTGATTTCTTTTCATTCTTTGGAAGACAGAATCGTTAAAAATTATTTTAGGGAGAAAGCCGGGGAAGCTTCCATTAAAATATTAACCAAAAAGCCAATAACGCCTTCGGTCCGGGAAATTAAAAGTAATCCCCGGGCCAGATCGGCAAAATTAAGGGCCATAATAAAGAATTAAAAACCAAAGACCAAAAATTATGACTGCTCACACTTTATCACAAGGACTAATCTTATTGAGATTTCCACGGATTAATTTTCGAGCGGTATGGATTTTGTGTTTACTGCTTATCGGTTTTCTTTTGGTTTCCTATATCGTTCAGGTCAATCAGCTGACCAAAACCAGCTTTTCCATTGCCAATTATGAGGAGAAATTGGCTTCTATTCACCAAAATAATAAGGAACTGGAAATCAACCTTTCCCAGGCAAGTTCTTTGGCTAACCTTGAGTCTTTGCTGAAGAGCTTGGACTATGTGGAGGTGAATAAAATTCATTACATTCAAGTTTTGGAAGGTCAAATGGCGGCAAAATAATAACCATATGAGGGAGTGGAGAATAAACCTCATTTTAATTTTTCTATTTTTGTTTGGAGCGGCCTTGGTGGGCAAGCTTTTTTTTCTGCAAATCATAGAGCATAATTTTTATGCAGCTTTGTCCAAGGGACAGCAGGGAGCGTTTGCCAGCGGCCAAGGGGAGAGGGGAGAGATATTCTTTCAAAATCACGACTTTCCCGTAGCCACCAACAAAACTGTTTACTATCTTTATGCTTCCCCGGCCGAGATTCCTTTCGGCAAAAAAGAGGAAATAGCTGAAAATCTTGCAGAGATTACAACCTTGGAGAAGGATTTTCTTTTGGAAAGAATAATGGAAAACAGCCTGTATGAAGTGCTGAAAGAGCAGTTGTCTGCAGAGGAAGTGGAAAGATTAAAAGAACTAAAACGGGAAGGGATTTATCTCGGACGAGAAATCAGGAGAAGTTATCCCTACGACGAATTCGCTTCTCATATTTTGGGTTTTGTCAACAAAGATGGTCATGGCCAGTACGGCTTGGAAGAATATTGGGAGGAAAACCTTCGGGGAAAAGAAGGGCTGGTTAAGGGGTCTGATCTTTTTCTAACGGTAGATTACAACATCCAGTATCAAGCAGAAAAACTGCTGGAGGACGCGCGCAAAAAGCTGGATATTGATGGAGGCACCATTGTGGTTATGCGGCCGAATTCAGGTCAAATTCTGGCCTTGGCCAATTTCCCTCGTTTTAATCCCAATTTGTATTCAAGAGAGCAGGATTTTAACGTTTTCCAACTGGACGCCATCCAGAAAATCTTCGAGCCCGGCTCCGTTTTCAAACCCATCACCATGGCCGGCGCTCTCAACGAAGGAAAAATTACTCCCCAAACCACCTATTACGACAAAGGATACGTGGAAATAGAAGGTTGGTCCGAACCACTTTACAACTATGATAAAAGAGTATATGGAAAGACAACCATGACCAATGTTTTGGAAAAATCTATCAACACGGGAGCTGTGTTTGCCGAAAAACAGCTGGGGCACCGCAATTTTCTGAAATACATTGAGGAATTTGGTTTTTTTGAAAAAACCGGCATAGACTTGGCAGGCGAAATTTATTCCCAAAACTTGGAGTTTAAAAAAGGATATGAGATAAACTTTGCCACGGCAGCTTATGGCCAGGGAATAGAAATGACTCCACTTCAGGTAGTCAGAGCTTTTGCGGCAATTGCCAACGGCGGAAAGCTGGTAAGGCCTTATTTGGTTGAAAAAGTGGTGGACAACGAAGGGGCGGTGGTTGAAACTAAACCAGAAATAGGTGATAATAATGTAATTTCTCCGGCTACAGCTTCTAAACTCACCGCTATGTTAGTTTCTGTTGTGGAAAATGGATTCGGCAAAGCTGCCAGAGTTCCCGGATACTATGTGGCCGGAAAAACAGGCACTGCTCAGGTTTCATTTTCCGCTTTGGGGATGAATAAAAAGGGGTATTCGGAAAAAACCTGGCAGAGTTTCATCGGATTTGCTCCCGCTTTCGATCCTCGGTTTTTGATCTTGGTGAAGCTGGACGACCCAGCCACCAAAACCGCTGAATACTCCGCAGTTCCCATTTTCCGGGAATTAGCAAAATACATCATCGATTACTATCAAATACCTCCGGACTACAATGAATAAACTTATATTTTTCCTCAAAAAGCCAAAAGTGGTAGTTATTATGGGAGGTGGCCGCCAATGCTGCAAAGAGGCTGTTTGCAGAGTTTTGGAGCCTCATTTTAAAATTGGCAAGGAAGTTTTGATTTGCGAAGAGAACCTGCAAAGCCGGGGAGGTCTCGAGTTTTTGCTAAAGAAATCTTCCTTGCCGGTTTTGGTGGTGACGCATGTGGGCGAATATCACCCTGACAGGGAATTT
>CAYYJV010000033.1:0-4902 GCA_964472225.1 uncultured Candidatus Saccharibacteria bacterium
CAATATTCTTTTACAGATTCTAGAAGACGGAAGACTGACCGACGCCAAGGGAAGAACGGCTTCTTTCAAAAACGCCATTTTGATCATGACTTCCAACATTGGCTCTGAGCACATAGCTGAAATCGGTTCTTTGGGATTTGTGGGAGATAGGGAAGGAGAGGTCAAGCAGAACCTGAAAGAAAAAGTGATGCAAGCCCTAAGGGAAAACTTCCGTCCGGAGTTTCTTAACCGGATTGATGAGGTGGTTATCTTCAACTATCTCAGCAAAAAAGAAATCAAACAAATTGTAGATTTGGAGCTGGAAAAAGTAGGAAAAAGATTAAAACAGAAAGGTATCGGACTGAAGGTCACTCAAGCCGCTAAAGATGTTTTGGCAGAAAGAGGATTTGATCCCAATCTAGGAGCGCGGCCCCTAAAAAGGGTGATTCAGAAAATGGTTTTGGATCCTTTGGCCGTGAAAATAGTGACGAACCAGGTCAAAGAAAAAGACAAGGTGGTAGTGGACGCGGAGAAAAACCAGATTGTTTTTCGAACTCCTGCCGACCTCAAAGTAAAATCAGAAAAAGTTTCGGTAAGTTAAGATATTCACTCGGGAGTGCTCCTTCGCTCGCAGCGCCAAACCCATGGTTTGCCCGAAGCTCCGGGAGCGCCCCCGTTTACTATATTAAGTGTTTATGGCATACAAAATTCTAAAAATTCTTCTTATTTTTGTCTTGGGAGCATTGGGCGGTCTTTGGACCCAGCTTTATTTGTTGCCTTACTTGGTCGGCTTGGATTATTTCCAGGATTTTCAGTTCGTGGAAATGCTTAAAAATAGGGAGATGGTGGTTTACCCGAAAACAGAAACCACCATTACCGTTCAAGAAAACGTTGCCCTGCAGTCAGCCGTGGAAAGGGTAGAAAAAGTGGTCCTCGGAGTTAAAACTAAAACCCAAAAAGGAGAAATTTTGACAGGCTCGGGCTTAATTGTTACTTCCGACGGTCTGCTGGTCACCTTGGCAGATCTGGTCCCTCGGGGATCAGACTTTTATTTCTACGTGGACGGCGAATGGCCGGCTTACCAGATTTTAAAAAGGGATTTGGAAAACAACCTGGCTTTGGTGAAGATAGAGAAAGGATCTTTGTCCACTGCGGGCTTCGCCGACTTAAAAAAAACCAAATTGGGAGAAAGGGTGTTTTTGGTGGGCACTGTTTTTGACGAAGGGGGAGTGGAATACATTGTTAATGAAGGAATTATTAAAAGCTTTCAAGATGGTTCGGTTCAAACTAACATTTTCGAAGATTCCAACATTTCCGGCAGCCCCTTGTTTGATATTTCCGGCAGCGTAGTCGGTTTGAATATAATAAACAAGGAAGGAAATGTTTCTGCCGTCCCCGCCAACATCATTAGGGAATTCATAGGTTTGTAGTAAGTAATATTTTGATTTCGATGCGGCTTATTCATTAAGCCGTTTTTTGATACAATGAAACAATGGAGCAAAATTTAGCTTGGCACAATCTTTCTTGGCCAGAAGCAGTAGAGAAAACAAACTCTGACGCAAAAAGGGGATTACCGGAAGAACAAATCAAAAATCGGCAGGAAAAATTCGGCTTGAACAAATTCCCAGAGCATAAACCCCCCTCCGGCTTTCGGTTGTTTTTACAGCAGTTCCAGAGTCCCCTGATCTACATCCTTATTATTGTCGGAGTGGTGGTTTTATTTTTGGAAGATTATCCCAATAATTTGATCCAAAGCAGCTTCGTACTGGCCGCTGTTTTGATTAACGCCATTTTCGGTTTTTGGGAAGAAAAGAAGGCATCTAAAACCTTCGAAGAGCTGAGGAAAATACTCAAAGCAAAGACGGTGGTTATCCGGGACGGCCATAAAAAGGAGATTTTGCAAGAAGAGGTGGTACCGGGTGACATCATTGTCTTTTCTGCCGGGGATAAGATACCGGCCGACGGCAGGATAATTGAGTCTCAGGATTTGAGAATTTCCGAAGCTGTTTTAACGGGGGAGTGGCTGCCAGCTGAAAAAAAAATAGATGTTTTGCCTTCCGACACCCCTTTGGCTGATAGGGACAATATGGTGTATTCCGGCTCCTTGGTGGAAGGAGGCAGGGGAAAAGCCGTGGTGACTGCCACCGGTCTTAAGACCGAAATGGGGAAAATCGCCACTTTGGTAAAGGAAACCAAAGAGGAAAAGACGCCCCTTCAAAAAAAACTAACCAAGTTCAGCAAGGTTATTGGAGCGGTGATAGTCCTTTTTACTATTTTTATCTTCGTCGGAGGAGTAATCAGGGAAAGAGATCCCGTAGAAATGTTTGAAACGGCCGTGGCTGTTGCCGTGGGAGGAATTCCCGAGGCTTTGCCCGTGGTAATGACCTTAATTTTGGCTTTGGGTATGCAGAGATTGGCTAGGAAAAAGGGCTTGATTAGAAAATTGTCTTCGGTGGAAACTTTGGGCAGCACCAGCATAATTTGCACAGATAAGACCAAAACATTGACAGAAGGCAAGATGGCAGCCGATGAAATTCTTACCCTGGAGAAAGCTTTTAAGGTTGGGGAAGTTGCGGAAAATCCGGTTCACCTTTTAGCTTTGGAGATAGCCACTTTGTGCAATGAGGCTTTCATTGAGAATCCGGAAGATCATCCTGACAAATGGAGATTAGGGGGAACCCCTACCGACAAAGCTCTGCTTATGGCAGGAGGCAAATCCGGCGTTTTAAGGCCGGAGCTGGAAAAAGAAAATCCTATTCTGCAGACGCTGACTTTCGATCCCGCCAAAAAGTACGAAGCCGCCTTGATTCAAAAAGACAGCCAATACTTTATTTATGTTTCCGGGGCGCCAGAAAGGATTTTGGAACTTTCCAGCCAAGTTGAAACAGAAAAAGGTCCCGAAGAGCTTGACCAGGCAGATTTAACCAAGCTTTACCAGAAGCTTCATGCCCTGACAGAAAAAGGCCAAAGGGTGATAGCCCTGGCTTACAAAAAGAATAAGAGTTTGGCCGCTGAAGAGATAAAAGAATTGACTTTCGTCGGCTTGGTGGGCTTGAAGGATCCTTTGCGGCCGGGAGTCAGGGAAGCTTTTGCCATTTGCCGGAAGGCGGGAATGAGCGTAGTTATTATTACCGGCGACCACAAGGTCACCGCTAAAGCCGTGGCAGAGGAGCTGGAATTAGACATCAAAGATGAAAATATTATTGACGGAAAGGAGCTGGACTTGCTTTCAGAGGAAGATTTGGAAAAAAATATACAAAAGTTCAAAATTTATGCCAGAGCAGAGCCTCGCCACAAAATCAGGATTATCCAGGCCTGGCAGCAGAAAGGCAAAGTGGTGGCCATGACAGGAGATGGGGTCAACGATGCTCCAGCTCTTCAAAAAGCAGACATAGGTTTAGCCTTGGGTTCGGGTACGGAAGTTGCCAAAGAAGCTTCCGATTTGGTTTTACTGAACGACAGCTTCAACATTATCGTGATGGCTATTGAAGAAGGAAGGGTTATTCTGGACAATCTTAGGAAGGCCATAGCCTTCGTTTTGGCAAATTCTTTCAGCGAGGTAATTTTGGTGGGAATGAGCGTAATTCTGGGCTGGCCTCTGCCTATTCTCTGGATGCAGATTTTATGGAACAATCTGGTGGAAGATACCCTCCCCGACCTGGCTTTAGGATTTGAGTCTAAAGAAAAAGGAGTGATGGAAAGGGGACCCTCTTCTCCCAAAACTCCTCTTTTGACCAAGGAAATGAAAGCTTTGATATTTGGGATAGGAATTGTCCGGCAGTTCTTGATTCTGGGCCTTTTCTGGTTTTTATGGTCTTATCTGGGCTTAGATTTGGTTTATGCCAGGACCATGGCTTTTGGTGCCATTGTCATAGACACGGCTTTTGTTCTTTTTTCTTTCAAGAATATGAGAAAAAACGTTTGGCAAATAAATCTTTTGGACAACAAGTTTTTGCTTTTAAGCTCGGCTTCAATTTTCGTAGTTTTTGCTACCGCCGTATATTTCGGTCCTTTTCAAGCCCTTTTGCAGACAGCTCCCTTGGGTCTTGCCAGCTGGGGCGTTTTGATAGGAGTGGGGCTGGTGAGCGTAGCCCTGATCGAAATTACCAAGTGGTTTTTTATTTCTCGCCACCCCACCACAGAATAAAAATGCCGGGTCGGACTCCGGCGCTTCCCCGGCATTTTTAAGGGTTGACATTGTGAGCGGGGGAGTTAGAATTTATAAAATAAATATATGATAAAGAAAATTGTTCTTCTTTTTGTTGTTTTGGGCCTCGTGGGTGGAGGGTTTTTTTATTGGTGGCAGAATCAAGCAGATGTTAGGGAATTGAATAAAACTTTGCCCGAGGGCATTAGGGTGGAGAAGAGTTTATTTGAAGAGGAATATAAAGTGGTGAATCATATTGATGGGTACGAATTTAAGATTCCGCCGGAGTGGAAGGGGGTGAAGGAGGTGGAGTATGTACCCGAAAGCGAGTTCGAATATTTAAAACGAGAAAAAGCTGAAGAAGTAAAAATAACCGCTATTTATGTAGAAGGAGAAGGTGGATATGCTGAAAGTATATCCATAGATTTATATAAATTGAAGCAACAGCCATCAGGGTTAAAATTGTGGGCACAAAATTTATTTCAAGATATGGGACTTGAAGGAGAATTTACAGAAGAAGATATTGGAGGATTTAAGACAGTTAAAACCCAAGAAAATATACACTTGGGAGGGACGCATATATATTTTTTAGAGAATAATTTGAAGATTTACGTATTCAATGGTTGGTCTATAGAATTCATCGAGTATATTATTGCTAATGGAAAATGGTAAGACAATTTTATACTCAAAAAGTTAGAGTTTTTCCTGCTGGGAGGGTAGCTTTAGCGGTTGTGTTGATGGCCGCTTTTTTAGTTTCTCCGGCAGAAGCTAAAATT
>CAYYJV010000034.1:0-4475 GCA_964472225.1 uncultured Candidatus Saccharibacteria bacterium
AAAAAAGCTCTTTTTTATCCTTGCCAAAAGCTCTAATCTTCAAATCTGCTTTGTGTTCTAAAATTTCATACTTTTTCATATTCATAAATTTAATTTACTAAATTCATCTCTAACAATCTCTCTGTCATCCCAGGAAATTTTTTTCCCGCCAGCCACGCACATCCAGGGTTCTGAACCCTTGCCGGTGATAATTACTGTATCTCCCATCTTGGCTAGAGACAAAGCTTTCTTAATCGCCTCTCTTCTGTCTAAAATCTTCATATGGTTTGGAGTTCGGGATTTGGGGTTTAAAACTTGGGAAAATCCGCTTTCAATTTGGTTTAATATGTGTTGCGGATTTTCATCGTAGGGGTCTTCATTGGTTAAGATAATCGCATCGCAATATTGGCTGGCGATTTTGCCAAGTTCCGGTCTCTTCCATTTGTCTCTTCCCCCTCCACAAGCCCCGAGCACGCATATCGTTTTGGAATTTGTATTTTGTGGTTTGGAATTTCGCAAGGTTTCATAAACTTTGCGTAGGGCATCGGGGGTGTGGGCGTAATCTACTATCACCCTGAACGGTTTCTTAATAACAACTTCCATTCTGCCGGGAATGCTTTCTATAGATTCCACCGTCTTTCTGCAAATTGCCAAATCAATATCGTAAGATAAACCCACCGCCATCGCCGCCGCGGCATTATAGAGATTAAACCTCCCCGGCAACCTCAAGTTAAGATTAATCGCAGTCGAACTGCGATTATTAATTATCGCAGTTCGACTGCGATATATTGCAAAGCTAATTTTTTGCTTAGCGGGGAACTGTAAAAAAAATTCGGCATTTGGGTCATCGGCGTTAATAATATGTATATTTTTACAGGCCCGAAAAAGCCTTCCTTTGGCTTCTTTGTATTTCTCAAAACTACCGTGGGCTTCAATGTGCTCAGGGGTCAAATTGGTAATCACCGCCGCATCAAATTTAATAAAGCGATGCCTGTGCTGTTTTATCCCTTCCGAGGTCACCTCAATCACGACGTATTGGCAGCCAGCATCAACGGCTTGACGAAGAAACTTTTGCAACCGAAAACGGCCGGGCATGGTCATTTTCAGGGTATTTTGCCATTCTCTGTCGCCGATCTTAAATTTTATGGAAGACAAAGAAGCCGTCTTAAAACCAGCTTCTTCCATGATTTTGGTTATCAAATGAACCACGGTTGATTTTCCGTTAGTGCCAGTTACGCCAATTACCCTTAGTTTTCGAGAAGGAAATTGATACAAAACCGCCCCTAGAAACGATAGGGATAAATGATACCAATCCAATAAAAAAAGAGGTATAAATTTTTTAATCAAAGATTTCATTTCCCTAAATCTTTTAGGGCCCTCTTTACTCTTTCTTCTTGGTTTAAATCGGTAGGGATTTGAGACAAGATTTTTTTCGCTCTTTGACGAGAAAAACCCAAAGAAACCAAAACATCCAATGTACCATCTATTTCATCCTTGTCAAATGGTTTTTTTATCTCCTTGATTTTACCGGTTAACTCCAAAATTATTTTTTGGGCTCTTTTTTTCCCAATGCCTTTGATTTCTTGGGGCAACTCTCCCCTTTCCATTATTTCTTTTAATTTCTCCAGGGAACCCACCGAAGCCAGCATCATGGCCGTCTTGGGTCCGATCCCTGAAATACTATTCAGGGTTTCAAAAAGCTCCAACTCTTCTTTGGTTAAAAACCCGTAAAGCTCAGCCGCCTCTTCTCTTAAATAAAGATGGGTAAAAACTTTTAATTCACCGCCCTCGGAAATGTTTTTTAAAGTATTGGGTGAACAAAAAATTTTAAAACCCGCCCCTTGATTTTCCAAAATTAAAGATTTATCATCTTTATATATAATTTTGCCCCGGAGATAATGAATCATTAATTAATTATACCATGTTCAAACTTGTTTCGAAATTTAAACCTACGGGAGATCAACCCCGGGCTATTGAAAAATTGGTGAAAAATTTAAAAACTGGCGCAAAGCACCAGGTGCTTTTGGGTGTCACTGGTTCCGGAAAAACCTTTAGCATGGCCTCAGTGATTGAAAAAACTCAAAGGCCAACCTTGATTGTCTCTCACAATAAAACCTTGGCTGCGCAAACTTATCAAGAATTCAAAGAATTTTTCCCTAAAAATGCCGTTCATTACTTTGTTTCATACTACGACTACTACCAACCCGAGGCCTACATCCCTCAGACCGATACCTATATAGAGAAGGATGCCAAAATAAACGAGGAGATTGACAGGTTGCGCCACGCTGCCACCCAGGATCTGCTGACAAGACGAGATGTGATCGTGGTAGCGTCTGTTTCCTGTATTTACAATATTGGGTCGCCAGAAGCTTATCAGCAAGTTTCTTTGGAATTAAAACAAGGTCAAAAAATCAATAGAAAAAATCTAATCTCTCATCTTATTTCTTTACAGTACCAACGAAACGATATTGATTTCGGGCCCGGCACTTTTCGCGTCCGTGGCGATATAATTGAAATTTATTTAGTCACCGGCCCAAAAATAAGAATTGATGTCTCTGATAAGTTGTTAATGTATGGCGATCGCCATGAATCAACAATTAAAATCTTTCCGGCACATTTTTGGATTACTCCTCAAGAAAAGACGGATATTGCTCTGGAAAATATTAGATCCGAACTAACAGAGCAGCTTAAGGTTTTAAAGAAGCAAAACAAATTACTGGAAGCCCAAAGGTTAAAAAAAAGAACCAATTACGACCTGGAAATGCTCAAAGAAACTGGCCATTGCCACGGTATTGAAAATTATTCCAGGCATCTTGAATTCCGCAAGCCCGGCCAACCTCCCTACACCTTAATAGACTATTTTCCCGAAGACTTCTTGGTGTTCATTGACGAATCACACATAACCCTGCCGCAACTCAAAGCCATGTCAATCCAGGATAGAGCCAGAAAAGAAACTTTGATCGAGTACGGCTTTCGCCTGCCCTCAGCAATCGACAATCGTCCTTTAAAATTTGGGGAATTCGAGAAAAAAATTAATCAGGTCATTTATGTATCAGCCACACCGGCCCAAGAGGAAAAAGAAAAATCACGCGGCCATATCGTTGAACAGCTGATTCGCCCCACCGGACTCTTGGAACCTTCCGTCGAAATCCGATCCACCAAAAACCAGGTAAAAGATTTGATCTCAGAGATTCAAAAGAGGGTACAGAAGAAGCAGAAAGTTCTAGTCCTAACCCTTACAAAAAGATTAGCGGAGGCTCTATCGGATTACCTGACAAAAGAAGGAATTAAATCTCGCTGGCTCCATTCTGAAATTAAAACCCTGGAAAGACCGAATCTTTTAAAAGAACTGAGGGAGGGAAAATATGACGTTCTGGTAGGCATTAATCTTTTGAGGGAGGGTTTAGATTTGCCAGAAGTCAGCTTGGTGGCGATCCTAGATGCAGACAAAGAGGGTTTTTTGAGAAACGAAACCACTTTAATCCAAACCATGGGACGAGCCGCCCGGCACCCGGAAGGCCATGTTATCTTGTACGCTGACAAAAAAACTTTATCCATAAAAAATGCCATTAAAGAGGTTCTCCGCCGCCGGAAAATCCAACAAGAATACAACAAAAGACACAATGTGACCCCCTCCCCTATTGTGAAGGAAATCCGAGAATGGTTATTTGCTTCCAAAGAAAAACAGCTTACCTCTGAATTCGAAGTCATCAAAGACATTCAGCTTTTGAAAAAAGAAATGCGCCAAGCTGTTAAAAACCTAGACTTTGAGAGAGCTGCTGAATTAAGAGATATGATAGCCAAACTGAAAAGCGGTTGACCTTAAGAAGCAAAGAGAGTATTCTACTAATAACCAAAAAGGTCTTTAAAAAAATATTGGGGGGAGAACGGATGTATATAATAGGAATCGAACCCGCGCTACCCAAGCCTCACTATTTAAGCAATCTTCACTTAATCAGGGTGGGGCTGCCCAGCCTGTTGACCGACTTGAGGAATAAGGGCCACAAAGTAAAGCTGTTTATGGAAGAAGTCCGGGACATCGACGAAGGTGAGCTGCGGAAGGAGGCCAAAAAAGCCGATCTTATCGCCATCTCCACTTTGTCTGGAACTTATCCTCGGGGATTAGATTTGGCGAAAATCGTCAAAGAAGAGACGGACAGTCCGGTGGTGATGGGCGGACCCCATGTTTCTCTAGCCGAAAACCGGCAAGAGGCTTTGTTTAATGGAGTCGACTACCTTGTCAGATTCGAGGGAGAAACCGCGCTTCCAAAACTGGTCAAAGCTATTGAGAAGAAAAAAGGACTGGAGGAAGTGGAAAACCTTGTTTACTTGGAAAATGGCGTTATTAGGGAAAATCCCGTTTCCAGACAGACCATCAACTTAGACAACCATCCTTTCCCCGATTTTTCTCTCATAGAGGGGTGGCGGAACACTTATACGCTCCCCATAGAAACATCCAGGGGTTGTCCATATCGATGTACTTTCTGCTGCGTCCA
>CAYYJV010000035.1:0-3921 GCA_964472225.1 uncultured Candidatus Saccharibacteria bacterium
TTACCGGCAAGCCGGCGGCCATAGCTTCCAAAACAGCAATGCCAAAGCCCTCTTTTAAAGAAGGCAAAACAAAGCAGTCGGCTTGCGCCAAATATTCCGTAATTTTTTCGTGGAGAATTTGCCCCACAAATCCCACCCTTTCTTTCAGTCCGAGCTTATTTGCCAAACCTTTAAGATTTTTTCTTTCTGAGCCGTCACCAATAATCAATAGTTTGGAATTTGGAATTTGGAATTTGGAATTTATGAGGCCAATGGACTCAATAAGATATTCTACCCCTTTTACCTTCTCAAGGCGGGCTACCGTCATTACAATAAAGCCATCGTGGGGCTTTCGCTCCAAACTTTCAAACTTTTTTAAGTCAATTCCGTTAGGGATGACTTCTATGTTTTTTACACCAATATCCTCAAAGTTTTTCTTAATGGCCGATGAGGCGGCAATACAGAATGTCGCTTTACGATAAACGAAATTTTTCAGGGGATTGCTTTTTCTTTCTATCCTCTGAACCGTCACTATATAAGGGATTCCGGTTAAAAAAGACAGCTTAAATCCCAATAAACTGCTCAAAAATCCCTGGCAATGGATAATATTAATTTTTTCTTTTCTAATAAGAAAAAGGGATTTTAAAAAAATAAAGGGGAAAGCAGAAAAGATATAAACAGGAGAAGAATAGGATAGGTTTTTCAAGGGGAAAAGAGAGGTCCTGTAAATTTTAACGCCATTTTTGATCTCATATCCCGGCTGACCGGTTACTTTGCCTGTTACTACGAAAATCTCGGCCCTGCTTGCAAGCCCTTCAGCGATATTCTGGCTCCAGATTTCCAAACCACCAATTACCGGAGGATAATGTAAAACCGGCATTACCACCTTCATAATTTTTCTAAAACGCTTTTAATTGTTTTAACCATTTTTTTAATATCTTTCTCCGAATAATGACTTTGTAATGGGAAATTCACTATTCTTTTGGCCGCTTCAAAGGTGTTGGGAAACTCGTCTTTATTTAAAACAATCGGGGTGTGCCAGATTCTGGTGCAAAAGACCCTATATTTTCTTAATTTCTCCACCATCTCATCTCTTTTTTCTGCCAGATTTTTGGGCACCAAGGCCGATAAATAACAAAAAATATTTCCTTCGGATTCCTGAACCTCAAAGCCCAATTTCTTTAATTCTTCTTGAAACAACAAGGCTAATTCTCCCCTCCTGTACGCTTCCTCGGGGTGCGCAACTAAGGAGCGGGAAAACAGGGCTAAAGATATTTTATTAATCCCTGCTGGCTCGGGTAATTTCTCTTTTCTCAGCATTCTCGGGGCTATTTCATTGCCAAATTTTTTAAAAAGAAAAGCAAAAATCGGGAAGCAGTTTAAGAAAGAGATGAAATCCCGCAAACCAAAATGTGTTTTTGGCAAGGAAACCTGCCAATCCTTGGGACAGACTAATAATCCCCCCCTCAAAGACGGAAACTGTTTGTAGAGACTGAAAAAAGTTATGTCGCTTTTCGGTTTTATCCCGAAAGCGTGAGCCGAATCTTCAATAATCGGCAAACCAAATTTTTTAATTTTTTCAATATCAAACGGCAAGCCGTAAGTGTGGCAGACGAGAATGGCTTTGGTTTTGGGGGTAATTTTCTTTTCTATCTCGTCTACTTTTACGTGAAAGGTTTTTAGGTCAATATCCAGAAAAATCGGCTTGATGTTGTATCTTTCCAAAATCGGCCGAAAAATGTCGCAGATGTAAGCCGGCATTAAAATTTCCGAATTTTGGAGATTCAGCTTTTCGATAATAATTTTAAAAGCCGACCTGCCCATGTCGGTGAAGACGAACTGTTTGCCGGGGAACATCTCCTGCAATTTCCTGTCTAGTTTTACCCTGTTAAATAATCGCCGAGCGAATTTAACGGGGTGAATTTGGGGATGAACAAAATACATTTAAATTTTGTATTTAAGCAAATATGGGCTTATTTTTTTAACCAGAAACGGCGGCAAAATCCCGAAAATATTTCTCAATTTGGAACTTCGCAGGTCGTTTTCTTTATAATTTTTCAATTCATAAATTGGCATTTCCCTGCCGCCCCAGCCCTCTTTGAATGTCTGCAAAGAAGAACCCTGCCTGGTGCCGCCCAAATCAAAAATCCTGCCGCCCATCTTTTCCATTTGACGCCACAAAATTAGATAGTTGGCTCCCAGCTTCTTATATCTTTCATCAACCGCATTCTGAAAATAATGGATGAAATTATCATAAAACAAGAAAACGCTGCCAGCTACTACCCGATTTCGGTATTTTGACAGAATAATTTCTGCTTGTGGCGATTGAAAAAAATATTTAAAAAAAGAAAAGGGATAAGCTGGAACTCTGTGTTTTTTGGCGCTTTTGAGGTGTAAATCATAAAAATGATTAAGGTCCTGCTGGTTCTGACATTTTTCAATTTGAAGACTCTTGGTTTTGGCTTTTTCTATTTCGTGACGAGTAGTTTTTCTCAAAAACGGAGGAAATTTCTCAATAAAATAACTCACCCTGCCCCCATCACAATTTTCAGCGATCGCGTATTTTTGTGATTGGTCGCACAGGAAATAACTTAAGAGATAAGGATGAAAGCTGATTTTGACGGGAGTTTTGAATTCGGAGAATAAGTCTCGCTTAAACCGTTCACCGTCTATTTCTTCTACCAAGGGCAGAGGCCCCCCGTATTCGCAGAAGGGATGAGAAATCAGCTTTTTTCCGACCCTAGCCAAGCTTAAAAGAACCCGGTCTTTATACAGATAGCGCTCAAACTTCAGCCATTTGAACCGGCTTTCCAAAAATTCCTCCCACTCCGTATTATGAAAAAAAGTCTTAAACAGGGCCCTGTCTAACAGATTCTGCCACTCATCTCTGCTGGCAATTTTTATAAATTTCATAATGAAATTTCGATTTTCCCCGCGAAGGAAAGCCCGCTGTTCGCACACAGCAGCGAAGCGTTAGAAACCGCGGGTTTCTAAAAGAAGGGGGTCGTGGGGAAACCATGTGTTCGTAATTTGTGCTGCGTTGAGAAATTGATAATTTTCTCTTTTTAATATCTTCAAAATTTTTTCCAGCTTTGCAAGATAGGATGGACTAAGTGCATCCCAGGAATGCATGCTCAAGGTTATAAAAGGCGGGCTGTAAATCGAGAAAAGAAAATCGTAAAACCATAAGGGTAACCCCCGGATCCAAGCCCCTGCCAAGGGAATGCCGAAAATTTGTCCCCTGACTGGAATTTCCAAAATTCTCACCCCATTGGGTCGATAGGGCCGCAAAGGCGCCCTTCCTTTGTATCCTCGGTATTTTTTGAAAGGCGGATAGTGAGGCACAATGCTGGAATCGTAAAGAAATCCGCTTTTTTCCAAAAGCTCTATTCCCTCCTTGTCTATAATATGAGAGGGCGCCCGGAAGCCGAGGGGTTTTTTTCGAAAGATAGACCAATAGAGTTCAATAAAATCTTCCAGCTCTTTTTTTCTTTCGTCCCTGTTTAAAGCATTCCAGAAACGATGAGTATAGCTATGACAGGCAATTTCGTAATCTGTCTGCCAATTTTTTGCCATCCTACCATATCTTTCCAGTACCTCGCCTGTAACGAATAAGGTGGCGGGAATTTCATATTTTTTAAAAATATCCAGAATCTTGCCCAGGTTTTCCACTCCCCTAAACTCTTTTGCTCCCCTGTCCGATTCAACGTCTATTGAAACAAAACATATTTTATTCCCGAGCATGAAAATAATTAGCGATTTCTTTTAAACTCTCTTCCAGGGGTATTTTGGGCTCGTACCCTATGGCTTTCCTTATTTTTGAAAGATCAGGTTTTCTCTGCATCATTTCTTCAAACCCTGGACCATAGGCCTTAGCATAAGGAATGAAAGAAATCTTTGATTGGCTGCCCGTAATCATTCTTACTTTTTGAGCCAGCTCTT
>CAYYJV010000036.1:0-3663 GCA_964472225.1 uncultured Candidatus Saccharibacteria bacterium
CAGCTATTACCAAGCTCGTTTAGCTTTTCACTTCTTACCACAGCTCATCCCAAGGTATTGCACGACCCACGGGTTCGGGCCTCCCCCCATGTTTCCACGGGGTTCACCCTGGCCATGGCAAGCTCGCTTGGCTTCGGGTCCTCTTCACCCTTTTATTAATTCTAAATATTATTTAAAAACGCCCTTTTAAGACTCGGTTTCCCTTTGCCTCCAGGCCGAAAGCCCTTAGACAAAAAGGGTGAAAGAGACTCGTTGGCTCGTTCTGCAAAAAGCACGCCATCACCCTTACGGGCTCTGACTCTTTGTGGGCATGACGGTTTCAGGTTCTATTTCACCGCCCTCAACGGGCTACTTTTCACCTTTCCCTCACGGTACTGGTTCACTATCGGGGATATCTTAGTATTTAGCCTTTCCGCAATAGTCGCGGATGTTTCGCTCGAGGCTTTCTTTCCTCGAGTTACTCAAGAAAAATAACAAGGAGCACGAAGTGATTTTCGAGTACGGGGCTATTACCCTCTTTGGCGCCCCTTTCCAGGGTGCTTCCTCTAACCAAACTTCGTCTAAATGCTCTCCCTCCAAAACATTTCTGTGCACCAGAAATGCTCCGGACGTTATTTTCTTACAACCCCCAGCCGTGTCTCGCTACCGCTCGCCACGGAAATGACAAATTTCTAATTTCTAATAACTAATCAAATCCAAATGACTAATGACTAAATGACTAAAAATAATTTAGACATTAAACATTTTAACATTAGGTTATTGATTAGAAATTAGGTTAATTAGGAATTAGACATTCTGTGTCGAACGAAAGTGAGACACGGTTAGGTTTGGGCTCCTCTCTCTTCGCTCGCCGCTACTAAGAGAATGATTAGTAATTAGTTAATGAGTACGGTCGCTACGCGACCTTGAGTTAATGAGAAAAACACTCATCAACTCATTAACTCATAAACTAATTACTAGATGTGTTTTCTTTTCCTCTGGGTACTGAGATGTTTCACTTCCCCAGGTTCGCCTCGCTCCTCGCTTCCGCTCGTCGCTCCTTTACAAATTACCTCTCTTTGGAAGGATACGCCGAGCCAAAGTGAGGAGCGATGACATAGTTCATCACTATGTCCGGTTGCCCGATTCGGAAATCCCCGGGTCAAAGGTTGTTAGCCACCTCACCGAGGCTTATCGCAGGCACACCACGTCCTTCATCGCCTAGATATCCCAAGGCATCCCCCGTCTGCCCTTAATAAATGCAATTTATACCTACTTAGCTAGCAATCAATATTCACGTGTCATCTTCACGAAACTCCGCTTAAATTTGCTAAAGCAAATTTAAGAAAGTCGTATCGTGAAATGTCACTTTCCCCATCCGCCTTTAGCGGACGGAGACTCCCTTCTTCAATTGACAAGGTCCGACATGATAAACAAAAAACCGCTGTGGAAGCGGCCTGACTAGGAAATAAACAAAAACTCCTAGAATCAACCGCTTCTGTTTAAGATGGTTTTAATATTTATCATGGTCACTTTCTATTATACTTATCCAAAAAGGCCTGTCAAGGGTCCCCCCTCCTCAGCGTCCAAAGCCTGATTAACTAACTTGTCGGCCTCTTTGTTTTTCTCTCGCGGAACCACCACAAATTTAATTTTCTTGAACTCGACCTTCAAATTCCAAACCTGCAAAAACAATGACTGGATCTTTGGTTCCACAACTTTGTATTTCCCGTTCAGCTGCTGAATCAACAATTCGGAATCCGAGCGAACTTCCACTTCCGTAGTTTTGATAGTTTTTTTTCCGTACAGGGCTTTGACCTTTTTTAAAGCAAAAATTACCGCGTGGTACTCGGCTTCATTGTTGGTGGCTGCCCCAATATATTCCGAATAATCTTTCAGTACTTTTCCCTTTTCATCACAAATTACCACGCCAATGGCGGCCGGACCAGGATTTCCCCTCGAGCCGCCGTCGGTATAAATAATGATTTTTCTCACCTCGTTAGAAGTCGTCATTATACGGTTATCAACTGATTTCTGACAACTTTTGTTTAAGCTTTTACCCCGTTGACGCCTCACAGAAAAAATTAATTAATTTTTTCTGTCTTAAGCTTCTAACGGGGTTCATGTTTTTATTTTAACCCCTCGGTTTATTCTTGGAAATACTTAATCAGGCATTTCTTGAACTTCTCCAAATTTTCATTTTTAATCCGGAAACCGGCAGCCTGAGGGTGTCCGCCGTAAGTTTCCAGAAATTTTGAACAACGAATCATGGCTCTCACGCCGTCTATTCCCGGCAGAGTTCTCACCGCTCCTTGGGAATCTTTTTCCCTCCGGCTGTACAAAAAGACCGGCTTTTTGCAAATGCGGACAATTTTGGAAGCAGCCGGTCCCACCATCAATATCGGCCAGGAAGTTGATCCTTCGAAAATAATGGGTTCTTCTGATTTAGCCAGCGCTCTTTCTTCCACCTCTTGAACAATTTCTTTAATTCTCTGTTGGCGGAGGTAAG
This sequence comes from uncultured Candidatus Saccharibacteria bacterium, assembly GCA_964472225.1. Taxonomy (GTDB): domain Bacteria; phylum Patescibacteriota; class Minisyncoccia; order Minisyncoccales; family MHMH01; genus CAYYJV01. The sequence goes on from CAYYJV010000036.1 coordinate 2,489, forward strand.
ATTTTTCTAAAAGGTCTTTGGCTAAATTTTCCGCTTCTTTTTCCGAAACCGAAGTCAGTAGCAAATACCCTTCATTTAAATGATTTTTGGTGCCTCCGGAATGGCAGGCAGTAATTACCTTCTGGGCAAACTGACGCACATTGTTTTTATCTATAGAATTCAGTTGCCAGAAAATTTTCAATCCTGGCCTAACGGTATTTTTCAGAGAAACCAAACCTTTTTCCAGGAACTCCGCGTTATCTTCCTCTTGGGGCATCATGTCAGCCAAGGTGGCCAAAGCAGCCAATTCCAAAAAATTCTTCTTCAAAGAGGGAGTGAGCTTCTTGCCAAGCAGAACCTCGGCTAATTTAAAAACAATCCCCCCCGTGGCAAATTCTTTAAAGGGGTATTTGTCGCCCCCTTGATGTGGGTTGACCACAAGAGAAGCTATGGGCAACTTTCCCAAAACCTTGTGGTGATCGATTATCACCACTTCAAAGCCGAGGGATTTGGCCAGCTTAATTTCTTCAAAATTCCCGATGCCGCAATCTAAAGCGACAAGAAGAGCTGGCGCGTATTTTTTCAAATAATCCAAGGCGTCTTTGTTTATTCCATAACCCTCCGTTTCTCTATCCGGAAAATATATGTGCACCCCCGCGGGATGCACACCTAGGTTTTTAATGGCTTCTTTCAAAATGATAACGGCGCTGACTCCGTCCAAGTCAGCGTCTCCGTAAAGAATGATTCTTTCTTTTTCTTTCACCGCTTTTTTTATCCTTTCTGCCGCCTTTTTTAAATTTTTGATTTCCACTCTTGACATATTTTGTATTCGCAAACAATCGCAGCAAATAATCGCAGTTCAACTGCGATTATTTGCGACTCTTATTCTAAAATCAATTTTTGAATCCCCTCAATGTTCTTACTATAAAATCTCAGCCAGTTTGTAAAAAATTCTCGATATTCAGCTGGAGTTTTAAAAAATCGGTGTATAAAATCAGTGTCTATTAATGACGGAAAATTCTTAATCCCCCACCAATCCAAATGGCTAGACCAGCGATATTTTTTCTCCAAGAACTCTAAGGCACTTTTAATCTCTGAATTAGTTAAACCCTTCTCTTTCCAGTTCGGTTTCCAAAGATCCAAAGGATTTGCATGAATATAACAAATCAAATGAAGAGCTTGCGTGTCATTATCCA
>CAYYJV010000037.1:0-3055 GCA_964472225.1 uncultured Candidatus Saccharibacteria bacterium
GAGTGATTGTCAAGTGGTCCATTTGGATTTTTGCCATTTTGGCCATTTTGATGCAACTGAAAGTGGCTCCTGACTTGGTTCTGACCATATTCACGGGCTTTATTGCTGTCTTGGTGATTTCTGCCGGAATTGCTTTTGGTTTAGGAGGAAAGGAGGTAGCCGGAGAGATTGTGGGAAATTTGTACAAAAAGCTTAAGGGATAAAGCTAATTTTGAAAATATTAAACAAATCTTTGCAGCAGATAAGCTGTGAAGGTTTGTTTTTTTTATTAAAACGGATCAACCCCGCCCTTTTTATATTTTCTATTGCGTTTTAGCGGTTCGACCGAGGTTTTGCCATATTGACCAAAGAAAAGGTACGGGGTATAATAGAGCTTGAATGGGCACTTAGCTCAATGGTTAGAGCACTGTCTTCACATGGCAGGGGTTACAGGTTCGAATCCTGTAGTGCCCATTAAGTAATTTGTAACGGGGCGGGTAGCAAGGGTTTCCCGTTGGAGTCGGGATGCGCCCATCCAAAGAAGGTTCTCGCTTGTTGAGAACTTTTTTGTTACAATAAAGATGATGGGGAATATATTATTCTTATACTTTCAGTGGCATTTTATTGATGGGCCTCGGGCAATCTGGAAAGGTTGGAAAGACTGTTTGCGTTTTAACCTGGACTACTGGTCTGTCCCCCTGTTGCTGAAGACTCTTTTTTCTCATTGGCGGCGCTACCGTTCTTCTTACGGTCGTGGTTTTGATCCGGGAAGATGGTTTAATGCCTTTATTTTCAATGCTATGTCCAGGATGTTGGGGGCCCTTGCAAGAAGTATTTTGATTTTCGTTGGTTTGATTACGGAGTTTTTTGTATTCTGCGCGGGAGTCGCAGTTTTTTTAATTTGGATACTGTTGCCGTTTTTGGTAATTTTCGGCATTTACTATGGCTTCAGAATTTTATTTTAATTTAAAAAAAGCCAGAATTTATCAAGCATTGAGATGGGCCGGGTCTCCCTTTTTTGGCTGGGTCTCTTTTTTGAAAAAATTATTTTCCGGCTTATTCGTCCTTACGTTGATTTTTTTCCTCTACGGATTTCTGGCCGAAGCTTTTTCTTATCAAACCAGCCGGGTTTTATTGGGTCTCACCATTATTTTCTTCAATCTGGCAATTTTCTTTTGGCTGGCGATTTCTTTTTTGAATGCGAAATTGAAGAAGTTTGAGGTCGTTCAAGGTGACAATTTGGCGGAGTTGCTGACTTTCGACGCGGCCAATGTTTGCCGGCAATCCATCAAATTCGCCAAATCAAAAAAATTAGCTGAGATTAATTCCACCATTTTGCTTTATTATTTGGTTTCCGGCACTCCGGAGTTTAACTTTGTTTTTTCCCGGCTGCTTTTGGACTTGAACGATTTGAAAAAGCTGCTTAAAGAGAATTTGGACAGATTCCCCAAGAGCAGCGGTGAATTCGTTGAAAATTATTCCGAAGACTTCAAGAAAACCATCTTGGAAGCTTTGAAAATAGCCGAGAAAAACAAACATCAAAAAATTGGGGTGAAGGAGATACTGGTGGCTCTCGCCAAACACAATCCGATTTTGCAGAAGTTCTTGGTAAAGTTGGATTTGAGAGTGCGGGATATCGAGCATTTGGTTTGGTGGTTGGAGTCTTTGGAAAAGAAAATCGAAGAAAGGAAAAAATGGTGGGAATACAACAATTTAATGAGGAAGGGTACGCTGGCGAAAGAGTGGACGGCCGGCTACACCGTTACCTTAGATCAATATTCTACCGACTGGACTGAAATTGCCAGGCGCCGGGGTTTTCCGGAAATTATCGGGCACAGAGCAGAAATTGAAGAAACGGAGAGGATTCTGGCGAGACGCGAATACAACAACGTTTTACTTGTAGGAGAGCCGGGTGTTGGCAGAAAAAGTATTATTCAAGGGCTGGTTTTGAAAACGATTTTTGGTCAAAGCCTCCCCCAGGTGAATTACAAAAGAGTGGTGGAGTTGGATCTGCCCGGCCTTTTGGCTTCAACTACCAATCCTGCGGAAGTGGAAGCGATATTGGATAAAATCTTTCAGGAAGTGGTGCAGGCGGGTAACGTTATTTTAGTCATAGACGAGTTCCACAATTTCATTTCGGTAAAGCCGGGTCCCGGCCGAATGGACATCTCGGGAATTCTTTCTTCTTATTTGCACCTGCCCCAATTTCAAATCGTGGCCGTGACCACCTTCAGAGGGCTGCATCAGAATTTGGAGCAGAATCCCTCCATTTTAAATCTTTTTGCCAAAGTGGAAGCGAGGGAACCCACAGAGAGAGAGGTTTTGCTTATTCTGGAAAATCTGGCTTTGGTGCTGGAGCGGAAATATAATTTGTTTGTCAGCTACCCCGCTCTGCGCGACTTAATTTCGCTTTCCAAAAAGCTCTTGCCTTCCCAGCCTTTTCCCAAGAAAGCCGTTGATCTTTTGGATGAGATATTGATTTACGTCAAAAGGGACACCAAAGACAAGGTGGTGCTACCAAAACATGTGGCAAGAATTATTTCCCAAAAAACCCAGGTGCCGGTAGGCGAGATGGAAACAAAAGAAAAAGAAACACTTTTGAACTTGGAAAAGTTGATCCATCAGCGGATTATCAATCAGGATCAGGCGGTAAAAGAAGTTTCCACGGCTTTGAGGCGCGCTCGGGCGGAGGTGACGACAAGATCGGGACCCATGGGAACCTTCCTTTTTCTGGGACCCACCGGAGTGGGCAAGACCGAGACCTCCAAAGTTCTGACTGAAATATATTTCGGTTCCCAAGACCGGATGATCAGACTGGATATGTCGGAGTTCCAGGACACAAAAGACATCCCGCGGCTGATCGGCGCTCGGGGAGAGGAGGGTCTTTTGACTACCAAGGTCAGGGAGGATCCTTTTTCTTTGGTGCTTTTGGATGAAATAGAAAAGGCTCATCCCAACATTCTCAATTTGTTTTTGCAGGTTTTAGACGAAGGTTTTCTGACCGACGGCCTGGGCAGAAAAGTGGATTTCAAAAACACCATCATTATCGCCACTTCCAACGCAGGGTACAAGGTCA
>CAYYJV010000038.1:0-2817 GCA_964472225.1 uncultured Candidatus Saccharibacteria bacterium
ACTCCCGGCACGCCTTCTTCGGGTCCGGGCTCCGGAGGCAGCGGCGAGCAGTATCCCGAAGGCGAGGAGTGGAACCACTGCTCCTTTAAGGGGGTTTCTCTGCCCACCTTCTACTGGACATACTCCGACCCTGATGGAGACCCTCAGCAGGCCTACGAGATACGCATTGATGACAACTCCGGCTTTTCCAAAAACCCGGACCCCACCGAGTTTTACTGTGACGGCCAAGTGTGCTCCGGAGGCAGTTCCACTGCCTTCACCCCTTTGCCCACAGACTGGTCGGACTGGTCCGATTTCAACACCAACTACTGGTGGATAGTCAGGGTTCAGGACGACCAGGGCAATTGGTCTGAATGGTCAGACCCCAACAAGTTCCGTACTCCTGACCATGCCTACCCCTGGCCCGATTTTACCTGGGAGCCGGAAGAGCCCACCCAGGGCGAGGTGGTTGTATTTGACCCCGATTCTTCGGAAACCTTCGGAGGAACGGCAGTTTCCGGTTATTTCTGGACTATTACAGAGGGGGAAGGAGTGTTCGTTGACGATACCAATGAATTTTCCCAATATCCATACATTATTTTCGATACGGAAACGAATAAAATAGCTTTGGAGGTTACTGATACCGACGGTTATTCCTGTACTTGCGCCGCCAAAGAGATTACCGCCCAGCTGCCTTTGCCGGAATACCGAGAAGTGCCGCCCCTTATCTGGCTGAAAAGAATTTTTCTCGCTGTCGTTAAATTTTTTAACGGTTGGTTTTAAACCCGTAAGGGGCGCAACAACCTCGAGGTTGCGCACACTATTAAATTTTGACAAAGTTTGGGAAGTCTGCTATACTTAATCCAGAGTAAAATTAACTTTGGATTTTTTGATATTCAATATATGTTAAATATCAAATTAGCCAACCGAAACTATGAATCAATTTATCCCATTGGCTGTGGGCATAGTTGCCTTGGTAGTGGGTTCCATTTTGGGTTACTATGCCAGGCAGTCAATTGCCAAAAAGAAGTTAGGTACCGTCGATCAAAAGCTGCAATCTCTCATCAACGAAGCCAGACAAAAAGCTAATGCCATTTTGGAAGCGGCCAAGAAAGAGGAAGATTTAGCCCAAAGGAGAGCTCTCAGAACCGGGCAGCTTCTTCTCAAAAGAGAGAATCTCTTAGCCCAAAAATTGGCAGATTATGAAAGAAGAGAAAAAGATTTCCAGCAAAAAGTAGAAAAGCTAAAGCGAGTTAAGCAGAGTCTGGAGGGTTTGAAAAAAGAGGCCCTGGATAAACTGGAAAAAATTGCCGGACTTTCCAAAGAAGAAGCAAAAAAAGAGCTTTTATCTAATTGCGAAAAGGAATTCGAGCAAGAGATTTTGGAGAAAATGAGAAAACTAGAACACGACGGAAAAGAAAAGCTCCAGCAAAGAGCCAAGGAAATTTTAGCTTTAGCCATTCAAAAATGCGCCTTGTCTCAAGCTCAAGAAATTACTACCTCCACCGTACTTTTGCCCTCCGAGGACATTAAGGGGAGAATTATCGGAAAGGAAGGCAGAAACATCAGAACACTGGAAAAGCTGACCGGAGTGGAAATAGTTGTTGACGAAACTCCGGAAGCCGTTGTCATTTCCGGCTTTGATCCTATTCGCCGACAAGTTGCCAAAGCCTCTCTGGAAAAGCTGATCCAAGATGGAAGAATACAACCTGCCCGCATCGAAGAAATAGTCAAGAAAACAGAAGAAGACATAGCTTCTCAGATAAAAGAAGCTGGAGAAGCCGCGGTTTATGATACGGGAGTCATTGATTTGGATCAAAGGTTGGTGCAGCTTTTGGGCAGATTAAAGTTCAGAACCAGCTATGGACAGAATGTTTTACTGCATTCAATTGAAGTTGCTCATTTAGCGGGAGCCCTAGCCCACGAGTTGGGAGCTAATCCTAGAATAGCTAAGAAAGCCGGGCTTTTGCACGATATCGGTAAAGCCATGGATCATCAGGTTGAGGGTTCTCACGTTGATATCGGCATCAGGATCTTGGAAAAATTTGGAGTGGAAAAAGAAGTTATTCAAGCCATGAAATCTCATCACGAAGAATATCCAGCAGAAACCCTGGAAGCTCTTTTAGTCCAGGCAGCCGACCAGATTTCCGGAGCCAGGCCGGGAGCCAGGAAAGACACCGTGGAAAACTATTTGAGAAGGTTGGGCGAACTGGAAGCAATAGCCGCTTCTTTCTCCGGAGTAGACAAGGCCTACGCCATTCAGGCGGGAAGGGAGATAAGGATTTTCGTGAAACCGGAAGAGGTTGATGATATCGGGGCGCAAAAATTGGCAAAGGATGTGGCCAAAAAGATTCAAGAGGAATTGAAATATCCCGGGGAGATTAAAGTTAATGTGATTAGAGAAAGCAGAGTCATTGAATATGCAAGGTAATAAAGACCAACTAATCGAAGCTTTAGTGAAAAAAGTTGGTCTATCTAAAAGACAGGCCGCTGAATCTGTGAACGTGGTATTGGACGAAATAACCAAGGCTTTGTCACAAGGTAAAGAAGTCAAAATTACCGGCTTTGGCAAGTTTTTAGTTAAAGAAAGTCGGGGAAAGAAACTTCCTAAATTCAAAGCCGGCCAAGTTCTCAAAGACGCAGTGAAATAACTCTTTCGTCTTACCAAAGAAAAATACAGGGGTTAAACCCCTGTATTTTTCTTTGGAGCGGGCGAGCGGATTCGAACCGCCCTCTTCTCCTTGGAAGGGAGAAATAATAACCGCTATACGACGCCCGCTAAATCGGGGCACCCAGACTCGAACTGGGACTCTCGTGCTCCCAAAGCACGCATGTTAA
>CAYYJV010000039.1:0-2047 GCA_964472225.1 uncultured Candidatus Saccharibacteria bacterium
GAAATACTGAAAACAGCTGCGGCAAACAGCGTTCGATTTTTCCCTCAGCTGACAGAGGGCGTCCTCTTCGATTTGACGAACTCTTTCTCTGGTAATCCCCCAGTCCCGGCCGATGGATTCCAGGGTTTCTCTCTCTCCCCGCAAGCCAAAACGCCGAACAATGGCTTCCTTTTGCCTCTCCGGCAAATCGCCAAGCAAATTACTGTGGCAAATTGTTTGGTAGTTAAACATCATATACGTCTTTATTTAAGCATATTTCTTAAATCTTGTCAAATAGGCGACCAGCAAAGGACTTGCTAAAAAAATCGAAGAATAGGTGCCCGCCAGAATTCCGATTATCAAAGCTAAAGCGAAATACTGCAGGGTGGCCCCGCCAAAGAAATAAATAGCCAACAAAACCAAAAGAGTGGTCAAAGAAGTGTTGACGCAGCGGGTAATGGTTTGATTTAAGCTCCTGTTAACCGTTTCCTCAAAGGTAACCCCCACTCTCTTGATAATGTTTTCTCTGATCCTGTCAAAAACCACCACCGTGTTGTTGATGGAATATCCCAAAATGGTCAGGAAAGCGGCCACCACTGGAATGGTGATTTGGATCCCATAAAACTTGCCCAAAACGGAAAAAACCCCGATGGGGATCAAGACATCATGGAAAAGGGCGATCAAGGAAGCAATGCCGTACTGCCAGGAGGCAATGGGACGCTGCACCTTTCTGAAAGCCAAAGCGACATACAAAACAATTGAAAACAGGGCTACAACTACCAGCAATCTCGTTTTTTCTTTCAGCTCCTGACCGATGACCGGTCCAATTGATTCAAAGCGCCTTTGCTCAAACTGATAACCGTTGCCCAATATTTGCAGAATCTGCTGGTGGTCTTCCTCTGAAACATCTCTCATTCTGATGACCAATCCCCGCTCTCCTATCGTTTGGATATGGGCCGGGCCAAACTCGGACAAAGACTCTCGAACAGCTTCCACAGAAGGCCGAGAACCCTGATATTCCAATTCCATAATGCTGCCTCCGGTAAAGTCAATTCCCGGATTCAGTCCGAAAATAGCCAAAGAAATTAAACTTCCCAAGATTAAAACTCCAGAAAAAATGAAATAAATATTCTTGTAGCGAAGAAAAGGAAAATTCATAAATTAGTAAGAAGCTTTAAAATTTCTTTTACTTTGTCGGTTTTTTCCCAGGTAAAATCAGGGTCTTTTCTGCCAAAATGGCCATAACAAGCCGTCTTTTTGTATATCGGACGCAAAAGATTAAGCTGCTTAATAATGCCGCCCGGCGACAAGTCAAAAACTTTAGGGATAATTCTCACTAATTTCTCCTCTGAAACTTTTCCGGTACCGAAAGTGTTCACATTCAAAGAAAGTGGTTTAATGCCGCCAATCACATAAGAAATTTGGATTTCGCATTTTTCAGCCAAATTAGCAGCTACAATGTTTTTGGCCACATAACGGGCCATGTAGGCAGCCGACCTATCCACCTTGGTGGGGTCTTTGCCGGAAAAGGAGCCTCCCCCGATTCTGGCTGTCCCGCCATAGGTATCCACAATGGTTTTTCTGCCGGACATCCCCGTATCCGAAACCGGTCCTCCGATAACGAATCTTCCCGTCTGATTGACGTAATATTTGGTTTTTTTGTCCAGGTATTTGCCGCAGACGGGCTTAATTACCCTTTCAATAATATCCGATTTAATTTTCTTTGAAGAAACATTGGGGTCGTGCTGGGCGGCGATTACCGCAGAATTTATCCTTTTGGGCTTGCCGTCCTGGTATTCCACGGTGACTTGACTTTTTCCGTCCGGCCTCAAATAAGGAAGAATCCTTTTTTTTCTAACCTCGGCCAGCCTCATAGCTAGCTTGTGGGCCATCATTATGGGCAGAGGCATCAGCTCCGGGGTTTCCGAACAAGCAAATCCCGTCATCATGCCCTGGTCTCCAGCCCCCTGCTTCAAAGTGGCAGTCCTTCTCACACCCCTGGCAATGTCCGGGGACTGCTCATGAATAGTATTGAAAACCGCCAAGGTATGCCAGTCAAAGCCGTATT
>CAYYJV010000040.1:0-2021 GCA_964472225.1 uncultured Candidatus Saccharibacteria bacterium
AAGCCGTTTCTTTTAATCTTTTTTCTCTGACTTCTGCTCTTTTCCCTGCCTCAAATACTTTTTCCGGGGTTGGTCTTCGAGTCCAGACCCCGGTTTTTAACCTTTCTCTAAGGGTAATGGGTCGATTTTGAGCTTTCATTTCCGCTGCTATTCTTTTTGCTTCTGCTTGTCTTTTTTCAGCCCTCTTTATTTCAAATCGCCGGGTTAATGCACCTGCTCCCGGAGTAGTTAATCCCATGCTCCTAGTCAGAGCCATTGCACCAACCTGCCAGACCATTTCTGTACCTTTGGGGGTGAATTTTTTGGCGGCATATAGACATACTATTAAATAAACAATCAAAAACAAATAAGGGAAAACAGGGAAAAATATCGTTCCTCGGCCACCAATTTCAATTGTTTCTGGTCCTGAGACAATACCAAACAATTTTATTCCCAGGCCCAGCAAAAATAAAGCCACTACCCCTAAAAATACCCAGTTGAGAAGATTTTTTAACCATTCAGAAAAGAATTTCTCAGTTTTGGGGAAAATGTAGGCAAAAAGGGCCAAGGGGGCAAAAATAGCCAAAAGCCAAATAGCTATAATTCTGATTAAAAACAAAAGGAAATAGGCCAGAAAAACTAAGCCTAACACCAAGCTTAAAAATACCCAGACCAAGGTATTTAAAAAGAATCCGCCGGTTACCCCAGTAACATCAAGTAAAAACCAGGTGCCAATTCCAGCCGCCACCAAAGAGCTAACTCCCGGTATAAGGGCCATAAGGATGTAAGCTGAGGGTATGCCTAAAATTATGGTAATAAAAGAACTAAAATTTTCAGAAAAAAGATCCTTTGCCCAGGAGAAAACACTGGGTTTTCCGAAGGTAGTTAATAAACTTTGGAGAAAGACATCACCAATATCAACAAAAATTTTGACAAAAAGCAAACTAAAATTAATTAAAAGAGCAATAATGATTAATCGAGGTAAAGCTTTTTTCATTCCCCAGGTTTCCATTTTGAAAATCCAGAAAAAAGCAATGGCGACTAAAGCTAAAATAAAAAATAAATTAACCAAACCGGAAGTAAAATTCCAGCCAGCCATTACTAAATTGTTGCCAACCTGAACTGGCAAATTAATTGCCCAATCTAAAAGAAAAGCCGAAAGGAATAAAAACGCTTGAGAAAAAACAACGACAATACCAAAAGTAACCAGATATTTCAAAATGGTAGTGTCAATAAAATCCAGAGCATCCAGAGAGGATTTAATTGCTCCCCAGATGGAGTCAACTATTCCTAAAAAATCAGCCCGGGCTGGTTGAGCAACAAGAAAAAGACCCAAAAAAACTAAGAATAGGACAGGAATTAATTTTGGCTTTTGGCTTTTAATTTTTAACATATTATAATCCAGGGATGTTTAAATTTAGTTCAGGTATTTGTTTTACTTTAATACACCCGACTGTTTCATAACTAACTTCAGCACTAAGATCTGGATGTTCGCCAGGACCTAGGTCTCTTATATAATATTCATCCTTGCAGCCTGGTTTGCTATAAAGCTTTATCTGGCACATTCCTCCGACTTCTTTACCTTTTTTATCTTTATAGGTCTTTAATGAGCACTTATTATTATCATCGCAATACCCTCTTAAAGGTATTTCTTTAAATTCCTTGGGGCTGAGATCTTCTCTAGAAAATGACTTTCCTTCAAAATTAGGAGCTTCCCAAAATTCTATTTTTTGACAAGGTTCAAAAGAGGGTTGGATTTTCTCTAGGTCTCCCTCCTGAATATCTAAACTAGGTATCTTTACTTCCAGCATTTTTAATTGGACCAATTGAGGGTTGATAGCGTTGAGAATTAAAACTGAAGCTAAAAGCAAAATTAATCCTATGCCGGCTGACCTGATTCGGCTCAGAGCGTCCTTCATTTTGATTGTGTCACCGGCTGAAGTTAAGTATTGAAAACCAGCCCAGATTAAAGCAATAAAAGCGGCAAAACCGCCCAAACAAATAAACCATTCATAAAAATATTGAACTAATTTAGGCAATCC
>CAYYJV010000041.1:0-1965 GCA_964472225.1 uncultured Candidatus Saccharibacteria bacterium
GCCCTGAGGACTTTAGATATGCTTTGGATGAATCATTTGGAAGAAATGGAGGCCCTGCGGGATTCGGTTAGGCTTAGGGCTTACGGCCAGCGGGATCCCTTGGTGGAATATAAATCGGAAGGTCATAAAATGTTCAAAAGATTACTGGAAACCATTGAAGCCGGCATCGTCCAGACCATTTTAAGAGCTTCCCTTAAACCTCAACCAGCTTCAGCCTCTATACCACAATTTCCACGGCCGTGGAAAATTGAGGATAGGAAAAAAGTGGGGAGAAATGATCCTTGCCCTTGTGGTTCGGGTAAGAAATATAAAAAGTGTCACGGGAGATAGGAAATTAAAGATGAAATGTAACCGACTGCGTCAACTTAATTATGCTATAGTAAATTAAGTTGGTGGTTTGGTTTTTTTGGTTTTTGATTTTTTGACAATTGTAATGTAGGATATAAATAGATAAATGCAGAAAAATAAAGTTTACATTACTGTTTTGGTTATTTTTGTTTTGGCGGTTTTTGCCGGAATTTTAGATTATCCTAAATATTTTAATCAGAGTTTGGGGGAATTCGGTTTTCCAAAATTCCCGGAGGTGCCTTTTAAATTAGGCTTAGATTTACAGGGAGGGACCCATTTAATTTACGAAGCCGATTTATCCGGCATTGAGAAGGAGGACTACGATTCCTCAATGCAAGGATTAAGAGACGTTATTGAGAGAAGGGTCAATTTATTCGGCGTTCAAGAACCCGTGGTGCAGACCCAGCAGGCTGGAGATACTTACCGGTTAATCGTGGAGTTGGCCGGCATAAAAGACCCGGCTCAGGCCATCAAAGAAATTGGCAAGACCCCCTTTCTGCAATTTAGAGAGCAAAAGGAAAACTACGAGGAAATAGTGGAAGAAAATCGGCAGCTGGCAGAAGCCGGCAAAGAAACAGAAATGGAAGACCCTTTTCAAGACACCCAATTGACCGGCAAATACTTAGAAAAAGCCGAAGTGGATTTCGATCAAACCACCTACAAACCCTTGATTCGGATTCAATTCAATGACGAAGGCGCCAAGATCTTTGAAGAATTAACCAAAAGAAATATTCAAAAACCCCTAGCCATTTATATCGATGGTATTCCCATTTCCACCCCGATTGTTCAAGAAACGATATCGGGGGGAAAGGCACAGATCACCGGCCAATTTACCGTAGAAGAAGCCAAGGCCTTGGCTCGCAATTTAAATGCCGGCGCTTTGCCAGTGCCCGTAAAACTGATTTCCCAGCAGTCGGTGGGGCCCACCCTGGGAGCCGCCTCCCTGCAAAAGTCGCTTTGGGCGGCAGTTTGGGGATTGGCAGCCGTCGTTTTGTTCATGATTATATTTTACCGTCTTCCCGGGCTTATGGCTTCTTTGGCTTTGATAATTTACATAGCTATGGTGCTGGCTTTGTTTAAAATAATTCCGGTTACCCTGACTCTTGCCGGGATCGGCGGCTTCATTCTTTCCATAGGCATGGCCATTGACGCTAACATCCTTATTTTTTCCAGGATGAGGGAGGAGTTAAAAGAAGGTAAAAGCCTTTCCATGGCGGTAGAGGAGGGATTCAGAAGGGCCTGGCCCTCTATCAGGGACGGAAACTTCACCACCCTGATTGTTGCTTTGGTGCTGTTCGGCTTTGGCACCAGCTTCGTCAAGGGTTTTGCCTTCACTTTGACCATTGGTATTTTAATGAGTATGCTTTCTGCAATAATTATAACAAAGTCGTTTCTTCGGGTGTTTGTCGGCACAAAGCTCGAGAAGGTAAAAATATTATGGCATTAAATCAAAAAAAATATTTATTCACTTCGGAATCAGTTCCCCCGGGGCATCCCGATAAAGTGGCCGATGTTGTTGCCGACGCTGTCTTGGATGAGATGCTGAGACAGGATAAATACAGCCGGGTGGCTTGCGAGGTTTTGGTTGGCATGGGTTTTGTCATAGTTGGGGGGGAG
>CAYYJV010000042.1:0-1921 GCA_964472225.1 uncultured Candidatus Saccharibacteria bacterium
TTAAAACTTTGTTTAACAATCTTAGCTTTTTTAAATCCAACCACTTCGTTTGTTCCGATTTGAACAGTAATCGGTCTTTCTGTATTTTTTCTTAAAGTTAGACAAGGAATTTTCAGGGCGGTTGTTTCTTCCTGAAGGCCTCCGCTATCAGTCAAAACAAATTTGCTTTGGCTAATCAAAGATAGCATCTCAAGGTAACCAACGGGTAAAACCAATTTTAAATTATTCATTCCCTCAACCCAATCCAAAAAACCGAATTCCTTGAGCTGTTTTTGGGCTCGAGGATGAACTGGCCAAATTATCTTTATCTTTTTCTGAATTTTTTCTAAGGCCTCCAGAATTCCTCTGAAGGCATCATTTTTGTCTACATTTTCTGGCCGATGAAGAGTTAACACCCCATAGCTTTTAGGTTCGAGTCCCAATTTTTTAACAAAGGGGGATTCCATCGCCTTCTTTTTGTATTTGAAAAGAGTGTCAATCATTACATTGCCAACCAAAAATATCTTTTTCTTTTCAATTCCTTCTTTTTTAAGATTTTTAACAGCGCTAGGCTCAGTGGCAAAAAGAAGGTCGGAAATACGATCGGTCAAAACTCGGTTTATTTCCTCCGGCATATTAAAATCAAAACTCCGGAGACCTGCTTCAATATGAGCTAAGGGAATATGCAATTTATTCGCTACCAAAGCTCCAGCCAGAGTTGAATTAACATCCCCGACTACCACCACCAAGTCCGGTTTTTCTTCTCTAAAAATCTTATCCAATCCTTCCATTATTTTGGCTATTTGTAAAACCGAATTGTCTAAACCAACCTCCAAATTGTAATCGGGCTCAGGGATACTCAAGTCGCGGAAAAAGATCTTTGACATCTCGTAATCATAATGCTGGCCGGTATGCACCAAAATCGGCTCTATCTTAGAATCTCTTTCCATCTTCTCTATCAAGGGAGAAATTTTTATAAAATTTGGTCTAGCACCAACCACATTAAGAATTTTCATAAGCTTATTTTCCCTCTTCTATATATGATAAAAATATTTTTACCAATCTCTCCAAATCGTGATTGTTTTTGGCAATCCTCTGGAGTGTTTTTTTTCTTTCTTCGGAATAGGGCTCTAGGCTTTCGATAAATTGGGCTACTTTTTCGGGGGTGTCGTCTGCTGGAGCCCGGGGAATTCCAATGGCTCGAGCGTTCCTTTCAGTGGTTACCGGAAAAACTCCACAAGACATGGCTTCCACCACAGTTTTGTCAATGGTTTCTGGTGCCATATTTATAAAAACACTGTAGCGAGGATAAATGCTACGTAATTGGTGCATGGGTACGGCCCCCCTAAAGAAAACTCTTGGCTGGAGGTTGTTATTATCCACCAAAGTCTTAAGCTCATCGAAATATTTTTCATCGGCAGAATCCAGGGGTTTGCCGTAAATCGTCAAAGTGTAGTAATCGGGAAGAAAAGTTAACGCTTTTAATGCTATTTCTATCCTTTTAGAGCGGGAAATTCTGCTCACGGACAATAAATGAGATTTATCCAACCTGACAATGGTTGGGTCATAATCAAACCAAAAATTTGTATCAATTCCGTGGCCAGTTACTATTTTTTTAGGATTGCCCTCATACATAGGAATACTTTGTTTTGTGGCAACGAAAATCCTTTTGACGATTTTTTCTGCAAACCATAAATAGAAATGCATCGTATAATGAGTATACCAAAGATATGTGGGAATTCTCCGAATCCACCAATAGGGACCACCGAGGACTATCCATCGAGGATTCATGTGCATAAATACCCTATCATATTTTAATTTATGGATAAGCCAGAAAAACTTTAATACAGATAAAATTTTTCGGAATCCCTTCGCTCCCCCTAAACAATATATAGGAAATTGACCGTGAAAAACTTTTTTTTCTACACAAATTACAATTACC
>CAYYJV010000043.1:0-1884 GCA_964472225.1 uncultured Candidatus Saccharibacteria bacterium
CCAGCATTGATCCTCCTTTGTTCAGGGTTAAAGACAGGCACGGGAGAGAGTTCGGGCTGGGCTCCACTCACGAAGAGGTAATTACCGATATGGTCAGGCGGCGCGTTAAATCCTACAAAGATCTGCCCTTTTCTCTTTTTCAGATTCAGGATAAGTTCAGGAACGAGCAGCGTCCCACCGGCGGTCTTTTGCGGGTCAGGGAATTCGTTATGAAAGACCTGTACAGCTTTCACGAAAACCGGGAGGACGCTATTAAATTTTACGAGAAGGTTAAAAAGTCATATCTCCGGATTTTCAAGCGTTGTGGACTGAAACCGGTCTGCGTGGAGGCGGATCCCGGCACCATCGGGGGTGAGTTGTCCCATGAGTTTATGGTTATTTCTCCTACAGGAGAAGACAAAGTTTTGATTTGCCAAAAATGCCGCTGTGCGGGGAACGCGGAAAAATTCAAGAACGCTAAGGTTTGTCCCAAGTGTCAAGCCTCCTTAAGGAAATTTTCCTCCATTGAATCCGCCCACGCTTTTTATCTGGGGACGAAATATTCCAAAGCCATGGGAGCCAATTTCATCGACGGGCAGGGAAAATTGCACCCTCTTGTTATGGGATGCTACGGCATCGGGCTGGGAAGATTGATGGCCACCATCGTGGAAGTGAATCACGATAAAAAGGGAATTATTTGGCCCGAAGAAGTGGCCCCCTTCGATGTTCATTTGATTGACTTGGGGGAAAAAGAGGAAAGCGAAAAAATCTACAAGGATTTACAAGGGCTCGGACTTGACGTATTATACGATGATAGAGAAGAGAAGACCGCTGGTGAAAAGTTTGCCGAAGCGGATCTGATAGGAATACCATACAGAATTGTGGTAAGCGAAAGAACGCTGAAGAAGGGCTCGGTGGAAATTAAAAAAAGAAACAAAAAAGAAACTAAATTAGTTAGAATAAATCGCTTATCACAATTTTTTAATGTCAAACATCAAAACTTAAATGTCAAATGAAACTCAAAGCCCAAATTTCTAAAACCTTTTGACATTCATTTGTCGTTTGGATTTTGAATTTGGATTTAATCGTATGCTTAATAAGTTTTTCTCATATTTTTCACAGGATATTGCCATTGACTTGGGCACAGCCAACTCTCTGGTTTACGTTAACGGCAGGGGAATAGTGTTGTCAGAGCCTTCGGTGGTGGCGGTGAACCAAAAGACGGGCCGAATTCTGGCCATTGGGGACGAGGCAAGGAAAATGGTGGGAAAAACCCCTGCTCACATTGTAGCCACTCGACCTTTGGTTAAAGGCGTGATTTCCGATTTTGAAGTGACAGAGCAGATGCTCAGGTATTTCATTGAAAAGATTCACCGCAAAAAGTTTATCCTGACTCCTAAACCCAGAGTAATTGTGGGGATTCCCTGCGGCGTGACGGAAGTCGAAAAGAAGGCGGTGGTGGACGCCGCCAAGTCCGCCGGAGCCAGGGAAGTCTACCTTATAGAAGAGCCCATGGCGGCAGCCATCGGAGCGAGACTTCAGGTTCAGGAAGCGGGGGGCAATTTCGTTGTAGATATCGGCGGCGGGACGACAGAGGTGGCGGTAATTTCTCTTGGAGGACTGGTTTTGTCAAAGAGTTTGCGGGTGGCGGGAGACAAACTTAACGAGGATATTATTTATTACGCCCAGGAAGAATATAAGCTGTTAATAGGTGAGAGGACGGCAGAGAAAATAAAAATCGGCATTGGAGCCGCTTATCCCTTGAAAGAAAAGAAAGAAATGCCCATGCGCGGCAGGAATTTGGTTACCGGACTTCCGGAAGAGATTTTGGTTTCCGATACAGATATCAGGAAAGCTTTGGAAAAATCAATAAGGCAGGTGGTGGAGACCATAAAAACAACGGTG